>CANRDJ010000025.1 GCA_947629355.1 uncultured Clostridia bacterium | reverse complement strand
AAAGCTGAGTGTACTTCAGCAGTTGTAGATTCAATTGAACCATGTAAGTATAAATCACAAACACCTTTAATGATTAGTAATTCTTTTTCCATTATATCTTTATCTTCCATAATTTACCCCCTATAATAGATTTAAAAATTTGTTAAATAGTTCTGTGTGTTTTTGTTCTAACTCTTTTATATAGTTTGAAAGAGTTTGATCTTGTAATTGAGAAGAAGCATTTTTACTACATTTTTTCATAAATTGCTCATGTCCCAATGCATCTTCAACATATAAAAGTTCTTTACTTGTCATATAAATCACCACCTAAAGATAATATTTCCAAAAGTACAAAATATATACAATTCTAAAAAATAAAAGAGAAATAAGATTTATTTCTCTTTATGAATTTATTTATTTAAAAAAGTTTTTTCAATATAAAGTTTACTTGCAAAAGATTGAACTGCATTCTTTAGTATATATCTTTCTTCTGTTAGTTCTTCATTATATACAAAATCTTTTTTATTGAATATAGCATCTATGTATTGTTCTATCAAAATACAAAATTTATTATAAGATACTTCTATGCCTGAAGTTTCTAGGGCTAGTTTAATTAATAAATTTATATCATTAATACTGTATATTTGTTTTAATATACATATTACTATTAGTCTAGCTATATGTTCTCTATTATATTTTTTATTAATAGGAGATTTCAAAACTCCATGCTTGACATAATTATTGATCATTGTTTTAGTTATAACTTTATCTTCATTTTTATCTTTTAAAGGAACTAAAAGTTTTAAATAATCTTCTAACAATGTAACTACTTGATCTAAATATAAATCTATATTAGGAAGTTCGCTCCACCTAGGAATATGAAATTCTAAAATATCATTATCCATTTTTATCACCCTTATCTATTTTAACTTCTCAAAATATTTTTTTATTTAAACTAAAAACATTTTAACATTTTTAAAGAATATAGTCAACTCATTGACATATTATTTATAATATGGTAATCTAGTATCGAATACTAGATTAATACGAGGAGGAACGAATGAAAACATATAATAAAATTTATGAATCAAAAATATTTAAAAATGTAAGGGAAGTAATTGATAATTCAGTCAAATTATATCCAAATAACAATGCATTTATAATTAAAGTGAAAGAGGGAAAAAATGTAAATTATAAAAATATAAAATACAAAGAATTTAAAGAACAAATGAACTACTTAGGAACAGAATTAATAAAATTAGGATTAAAAAATAAAAGGGTAGCAATTATAGGTAAAAATAGGTATGAATGGGCACTTACATATTTTACAGTATTAAGTGGAGTAGGTATCACTGTTCCACTAGATAAGGGATTGAAAGAAGAGGAAATAATATCATGTTTAGTAAGAAGTAAAGCAGACTGCATAGTATTTGAAAAAGAATATTTAGAAATAATGAAAAAAGCAAAAGAAAATAATTATGTAAAAATAAAAGAATATATATGTATGGACGATATTGAAGAAGTAGGTATGAACAATATAAATGATTTATTACAAAGAGGAAAGCAATCATTAGAAAAGGGTGATAAAGAGTATGTAAATGCAGTGATTGATGAGGAAAAAATGGCTAGTATAATATTTACATCTGGAACAACATCTGAGTCAAAAGCTGTAATGCTGTCTCATAAAAATATTGCGTCTAATATTACGGATTTAAATTATGTAGAAAAATTATATACAAGCGATGTAAATATTGCTTTTTTACCGTTTCATCACACTTTTGGTTCTACAGGACTTTTATGGTTTTTAAGCAATGGAGTAACAAATGTATTCTGTGATGGATTAAGACATATACAAAGCAATTTAAAGGAATATAAGGTAACAGTATTTGTTGGTGTTCCATTAATATTAGAATCTATGTACAAAAAAATAATGGCACAAATTGAAAAACAAGGAAAAACAAAAATAGTAAAATACGGAATAAAAATAAGCAAATTTTTACTTAAATTTGGTATAGATATAAGGAAAAAATTATTTAAGGAAATTATAGATAATTTGGGAGGACATTTAAGATTTATTGTAAGTGGTGCTTCAGCAATAGATAGGAAAGTAGCAGAAGGATTTAATAATTTTGGAATATTAACAGTACAAGGATATGGGTTAACAGAAACATCACCTGTACTTACTGCTGAAAATATAAAAACAATAAAGTATGGTTCAGTTGGTATACCACTATTTAATGTAGATATAAAAATAGATAATCCAAATGAAGATGGAATAGGAGAAATAATTGCAAAAGGGCCAAATGTTATGCTTGGATATTATGAAAATGAAGAGGCTACAAATGAACTATTAAAAGATGGATGGTTTCACACAGGAGATTTAGGGTATATTGATAAAGATGGTTTCATATTTATTACAGGAAGAAAGAAAAATGTTATTGTATTAAAAAATGGAAAAAATATTTTTCCAGAAGAATTAGAAAGCTTAATTACTACACTTCCTTATGTAGAAGAAAATATGATATTTGGAAAACCTAAAGATGATGATTTATTATTATCAGTAAAAATTGTATATAATGAAGAATATGTAAAAGAGAAATATCCTAATATTTCTAAAGAAGATTTAAAAACTATGATTTGGAATGATATAAAGAATATTAATAAAAAATTACCTAACTATAAGCATATAAAAAATTTGATAGTAACAAATGAGCCAATGATAAAAACAACTACAGCAAAAATTAAAAGGTTTGAAGAAGAAAAAAGGCTCTAATTATAGAGAAAGGTCTTTCAATACTTGACATTTATGTAGATATATTGTAAGATTTAAAATGAAGTAAGGGTAAAATGCCTATATTAATTACTTCATAATAAATAATTTTTAAGGAGTGTTTATTTTGAAAGTTACAATTGAATTAGAAGGACTGTCTAGTGAATTTCGGAAAGAAATTGCTGAAAGAATTTCTGTAAAAAATTCAGATGAGGCATTAGAAGCATTAGCCAATTTAGCTAAAGATAATGACTACAAAGTAAGAGCAGCAACTGGAAGTAATCCAAGTACGCCAAGAAAAGCTTTGTCTAAATTAGCCAAAGATGATTATTGGCAAGTAAGAGCAACAACTGGAGGAAATCCAAATACGCCAAAAAAAGATTTGTCTAAATTAGCGGAAGATGATAATTGGTATGTAAAAGAAGCAGTTGGAGGAAATCCAAGTACACCAAAAAAAAGTTTATCTAAATTGTCAATAGATAATGACCCTGATGCAAGACTAGCGGTTGGAAAAAATCCAAATACGCTAAAAAAAGATTTATCTAAGCTTTCAGAAGATGCCTCTTGGGAGGTAAAAATAGCAGTTGCAAGAAATCCAAATACGCTAAAAAAAGATTTATCTAAGCTTTCAAAAGATTATTATAATTGTGTAAGGGAAGCAGCAAAAATAGGTCTTCTACGTAACAAGTAATTTTCAAAAAAGAGGTAGATATATGTCTACCTCTTTTACAATGTAATCATAATCCACAAAATAAAGCATAAACATATTGTAGGAGGATTATATATGTTTTTTGTATACAATAAAGACAAAATAATATCAGTTGCAATTGCTTTAAGTACAGTTTTAGTATTATTTTTACTTGCTGCGACATTTAAACAGAATTCTTTAAATAATACTGTTGAGACTTCTGCAAATGCATCTAAATTGTTACCAATATATAGTGTAGATACAGAAGAAAATAAAATAGCATTAACTATAAATTGTGCATGGAATGCGGAGGATATTGATTTAATATTAGAAACACTTTCTAATAATGAAGTAAAAGCTACTTTCTTTATGGTAGGAGATTGGGCAGGTAAATTTTCAGATGCAGTAAAAAAAATAAGTGAAAGTGGAAATGAAATAGCCAACCATTCAGAATCACATGCACATGTGAATAACTTAAATTATGAAAGAAATGTAGAGGAAATCACTAAATGTTCGGATAGAATAAAATCTATGACAGGGAAGCCTACAACATTATATAGAGGACCATATGGCGAATATAACGATACCGTGCTAAAAGCTGCTGCTGACTCAAATCATACAATGATTCAGTGGTCTATAGATACATTAGATTATAATGGACTTACAGAAGAACAGATGTGGGAAAGAATAGAACCAAAACTTGAAAAAGGTAGCATTATACTCATGCATAATGGAACAGAAAACACAGCCATTAGTTTAGATAAGATTATAAAAAACATAAAAGAAAAAGGATACCAGCCAGTAACAGTATCAGAACTAATATATAAAGAAAATTATACTATTGATAACAACGGAGTACAGCACAAAAATTAAATAATAAAAGATAGCAAAAAGGAAACATAAATCTTTTTTGCTATTATTTTATTCATAAAAAATATGTACAAGCATATATATTAGTATAAATTGTACAAAGGAGATATATATATGTGGCATACTATGCAATTAGGTGAAATCTTAAGGAAGTTAAGAACTGATTTAAATACTGGTTTAAGAGAAGAACAGATAAATGAAATAAGAAATGTATATGGCGAAAATAAGATAGCAGAAACTAAGAAAGAAAGTATATTTATAAAATTTTTAAAGCAATTTAATGATTTTATGATAATTATATTAATTGGTGCAGCAATTGTATCAGCAATTATGGCATACATAGAAGGAACAAGTGATTATTTAGATTCAGTAATAATATTATTTATAGTTTTTTTAAATGCTATTATGGGTGTAGCACAAGAAGCAAAAGCTGAAAAATCATTAGAAGCATTAAAAAAGATGTCAGCACCAACTGCTAAAGTTAAAAGGGATGGGGTTATAAAGATAATTCCAAGTACAGAAATAGTTCCAGGAGATTATATAATTATTGAAACAGGTTCGTATATTCCGGCTGATAGTAGACTTGTAAAATCATATAATTTAAAAGTGGAAGAATCTGCTTTAACAGGTGAAACGGTTCCGGTTTTAAAAGATGAAAAAGCTATTTTAAAAGAAAACATACCTATAGGAGATATGGTAAATATGGTATGGGGAGCAACAATTGCTGTATCGGGACATGCTGAAGGAATTGTAACAGATATAGGTATGAATACAAAAGTTGGAAAAATTGCTACATTAATAATATCAGATGAATCACCACAAACTCCACTTCAAAAAAAACTTCGGAGAAGTTGGAAAAAAGTTAGGACTAGCTGCTATTATAATATGTTTTTTAATATTTATAATAGGAATATTTAAAAAGATACCTGCAAATGAAATGTTTATGACATCTGTGGGACTTGCTGTTGCAGCAATACCCGAGGGATTACCTGCAATTGTTACAATATTATTGTCAATTGGTGTAACAAAAATGGCAAAAAGAAATAGCATTATTAGGAAACTTCCAGCAGTAGAGACATTAGGAAGCTCATCTGTTATATGTTCAGATAAGACTGGAACATTAACACAGAACAAAATGAAGGTAGTAAAAACAGAAGGAGTATATGACAATATAAACAACAGGGATAAAAGCTTCTTACTAAAAATTGCTTCAATGTGTACAGATTGCAATATTTCATATAAGGATGGAAAGCTGTTTGTAGAAGGAGAACCAACAGAGGTCGCAATAGTAAATGCTGCTTTAGAGGAAGGGCAAAATAAAGATGAAATATATAGAGAAGAAAAAAGAATAAATGATATACCATTTGATTCAGAAAGAAAGCTAATGACCACAATACATAAAATAGGAAATAAATATAGATTAATAACAAAAGGAGCTCCAGATGTTTTAATAAATAGATGTACTAATATATATAGTAATGGAAAAAATGAACAGTTAACAAGAAGTAATAGTTTAAAAATATTAAGTAAAAATGAAAATATGGCAAAAGAAGCATTAAGAGTAATTGGTGTAGCTTATTGTGACTTAGAAATGATTCCCCAAAAAATAGATACTAGTATAGAAAATAATTTAACATTTGTAGGATTAATTGGAATGATTGATCCCCCAAGGAAAGGAGTAAAAGAGGCGGTAAGCACATGTAATAGAGCAGGAATAAAAACAGTAATGATTACAGGTGATCATATAATTACAGCAAAGGCAATTGCTAAAGAACTGGGAATTTTGAAGTTAGGAGATATTGCAATTACAGGAGAACAATTAGATAAAATTCCACAAAATGAATTAGAAAGAAACATAATGAGCTATTCCGTATTTGCAAGAGTATCACCAGAGCATAAAGTAAGAATAGTAAAAGCATTCCAAAACAAACGGAAATATTGTAGCAATGACAGGTGACCGGCGTAAATGATGCACCTGCACTTAAAATTGCAGACATTGGTGTATCAATGGGTAAACGGAGGCACAGATGTTGCAAAAAATGCATCTGACATGATTTTGGCAGATGATAATTTTGTCACAATAATAGAAGCAGTAAAAACAGGAAGACATATTTATCAAAATATAAAAAAAGCAATACATTTCTTAATATCTACAAATATTGGAGAAATAGTTGCAATTTTTTTAGGACTATTATTAGGATTGGATACTCCACTTTTAGCAATACAATTATTATGGCTTAATTTAATAACAGATTCTTTACCTGCAATAGCTTTGGGACTAGAACCTGCAGATAAAAATATAATGAATAAAAAACCAAATAATTCAAAGAAAGAATTATTTGCAGATGGATTATGGAGTAAAATATTTGTAGAAGGTTCAATGATAGGGATACTTACGTTATTTGCTTTTAGTTTGGGATATAATTTCTATGGATTAGAAACAGCAAGAACGATGGCATTTATATCTCTTGGAATGTTAGAATTAGTTCACAGTTTCAATATTAGAACAGAGGAATCAATATTTAAAGTAGGAATATTTAAAAATATTTATTTAACATGTGCAGTTATATTAGGAGTAATTATGGAATTAATAGTAGTTACAATTCCAAAAATAGCAAAAATATTTAATGTAGTTCCATTAAATAAAGAACAATGGTTATATACAATTATAATATCAGTATTACCAATTTTTATAATAGAAGGACAAAAAATATTAAACAAAATGAAATTTGAAAAAGTGGTATATAAAAAAGCAAAATTCACTATAAAATAATTAAAAAAATCTTGTCAAATGTGGAAACATAATGTATAATGTATTCGTATTATTTGACTTTTGTTACAATAATATTATATATATATTACAATTATATTATTTCTATTGACATATAAAAAAATTGAAATAAAATATATGTATCAAAAGAGGTATCATGCTTATGAGAGTGATAAGCGGAACAGCAAAAGGTAAAAAACTAATTTCACTAAAGGGTTTAAAAACAAGACCTACATTAGATAGGGTAAAAGAAGCGGTATTTAATATTATACAATTTGATATAAAAGATGCAAATGTGCTAGACTTGTTTTCTGGTAGTGGAGCTCTTGCAATAGAATCTTTAAGTAGAGGGGCAAATAATGCAATACTTTGTGATTTTTCTAATGAAGCCATTAAGATAATAGAAAAGAATTTAGAATTTGCAAGAGTGAAAGATAGGGCTAAAGTTATTAATAAAGACTATTTGGAACTATTAAACATATTAAAAGATGAATGTAAAAAATTTGATATAATATTTTTAGATCCACCATATAAAAGCGATTATATTATAAAATCAATTAAAAAGATAATAAAGAACAATTTATTATCTGAAGAAGGAATAATAATTGCAGAAACTGATGATGAAAATAAAATAAATGAAGTAAAAAATATAAATAACATAGAAATTTATGATATTAGAAAGTATGGAATCGTACACATAATATTTATTCGAAAGGGGTAAAAGAAATGGAAATTTTTACATTACTAGAAACATTAGAGGACATAATAGAAAGAAGCAGAAGTGTGCCATTTACAGAGAAAGGAATTGTAGATAAAGAGGAAATTCTTGAGATAATAAAAGAAATAAGATTAAAACTTCCAGATGAATTAAAACAAGCTAAATGGATTAAAGAAGAAAGAGGACGTATTTTAGACGAAGCACAAAGAGAAGCTGATGGTATTGTAAAAGAAGCAGAAAACAGAATAATTGCTATGATAGATGAGCATGAAATTACAAAAAAGGCTTATGAACAAAAAGCAGAGATTATAGAAACTGCAAATGAGATGTCAAGAGAAATAAATAAAGGAACAAAAGAATATGCAGACAATATATTGGCAAATCTTGAATCAGCAATAAATAATGTTAGTGTTACATTAAACGAAGCTATAAAAACAATAGAAAACAACAGAAAAGAACTTAAATAAAAAGTAAAGGAAGTCAGAAATTAAAGTGGAAGTCAGAAAAATTGAGATTTCCTGAAATTCCTGACTTTTTTAATGCTATAGCAAAAGATTTAAACAACAATTTAATAAAATAAGGAGAAATAAATGCCAAGGGGAAGAAGAAATAAAAAGAAAAATAGAAGTGCAGTAGATTTACAAGTAGTTATATTAATAGTTTCTAGTATTTTACTAGCCGTTTTGATTTATACTAAATCAGGTTATATAGGAGAAACATTAAGTCCAATCCTAGGAGGAATTATGGGATGGATAAAATATATAATACCAGTTGGAACATTTGCGATTGCAATATTTTTAGCATGTGATGAAGATAAGGAAAATTTCACAAAGAAAATAATGCAATATGCAGTTTTTTTGTTATGTATAACTACAGTAATTACAGTTATTCAAGTATCAGAAGAAAAGCTAGATATAACCAAAGGATTTGAAGAGGTTATTTTTGAAGCATATAACAAAGGAACTAACAATATAGGTGGTGGAGCTGTTGGAGCAATTTGTGGAATAACACTTATAAATTTACTAGGAAAAGTAGGAACTGTTATATTCGCTATAGGAGTAGCGTTAATTACTTCAATTTTTCTATTTGATATAAAACCAGCAGAATTATTAAAACAATACGTTGAAAGAAGAAATCAGAGAAAGAAACAGACGAAACTTGAAAGAAACGAAAAACTAAAACAAAAGCAACTAAGAATTGATGATATTCCTATTGAAAATGAAGAAAAAGAAGATAAAAAGAAAAAAATAAAGGATAAAATGCCTGAAAATAATTTAATAACAGAGGATCAAATAAACATAAAAATTTCAAGTAATGACAATCAATCTGCAGAACATCAAGAAGGATTATTTAAAAAAGAGGAGGAAACAAAAGAAGATAAATCTAAAGAAGTATTAGTATTAGAGCACACATTAACAATGGAGGATGAAAATTATGAGTTTCCACCAATAGATTTTTTGAAGCCAGGAAAATCTACTACAAAATTAGGAAAAAAGGCAGTTACAGATACAGCAAATAAATTACAAAAAACTTTATATAGTTTTGGAGTATCTGCAAAAGTAGAAAATGTTTCAGTAGGACCATCTATTACCAGATATGAATTAAAACCTGCAGAAGGTGTAAGGGTAAATAGAATTGCAAATTTAGCAGATGATATAGCCCTAAGCCTTGCTGCTGAAACAATAAGAATTGAAGCACCTATTCCTGGGAAACAGGCTGTAGGTATAGAAATACCTAATAAAGAAAAAGAAATTGTTGCATTAAAGGATATAATAGATAGTAGTGAATTTAAAAAAGCTAAATCAAAATTATCTTTTGCACTTGGAAAAGATGCAGCAGGTGAAGCAGTAGTTACAGATATAGCAAAAATGCCACACGTTTTAATTGCAGGAAGCACGGGATCTGGAAAAAGTGTTTGTATAAACACATTAATTACAAGTATAATATACAAATCAAAACCGAGTGAAGTAAAACTTGTAATGGTTGATCCAAAAGTTGTTGAGCTTTCTGTATATAATGGTATACCACACTTATTAATACCAGTAGTAACAGATCCTAAAAAAGCTGCTGGAGCACTCGCGTGGGCAGTACAAGAAATGGTAAATAGATATCACCTATTTGCAGAAAAAAATGTAAGAGATATTGAAGGATATAATGAAGCATTAGAAAAAGAAGGAGCAGAAGGAAAACTTCCTCAAATAGTAATAATTATAGATGAACTTGCGGACTTAATGATGGTTGCAAAAAATGATGTTGAAGATGCTATATGTAGATTAGCTCAAATGGCAAGGGCTGCGGGAATGCATTTAGTGATAGCAACACAAAGACCATCTGTAGATGTAATTACAGGTATAATAAAAGCTAACATTGCAAGTAGAATTTCATTTGCAGTAACATCTCAAGTAGATTCAAGAACAATATTGGATTCAGCAGGAGCAGAAAAACTTTTAGGAAAAGGTGATATGTTATTTTTCCCTACAGGTGTATTAAAACCTATAAGAATACAGGGAGCGTATGTATCTGATAGCGAAGTAGAAAAAATAGTTAGTTTTCTAAAAGAGAATGGTGGACCTACATACAGCGAAGATGTATTAGAAAAGATAGAAAGAGCTAATTCTACAGATAAAGAGTTAGATGAACAAGATGAAGAAGAAGTAGATCCATTCTTAATGGAAGCAATTGATACAGTTGTTGATTTAGGACAAGCATCAGCATCATTTATACAAAGAAGATTTAAAGTTGGATATGCAAGAGCAGGAAGAATAATAGATCAAATGGAGGCAAGGGGAATAATTTCAGGATATGAGGGAAGTAAACCAAGACAAGTTCTTGTATCAAAAGAACAATGGCAAGAACTAAAAACAGCAAAGCCAGTAGAAGAAACAACTTCGGAAGAATAAAATAGTATACGAAAGAAGGGTAAAAAGTGTCTAAAGAGGATTTTTTTTCTAAACTTAATATAAAAGATTATAACAATCAATTAGAAAATATATTAGAAGGAAAATCTTTTTCTGAAGGTACAAAAAATATCCTTCTTAATATTTTATATAAAATGGAAAATGCTTATGATGATTATAAAAAGGTAACAGTATATACAAAATTAAAAAAAGAGTTATTAGAAGAAATAATAGACATTGTACAAAATTATTGTGAAAAAATTGAAATAATAAAGCCTATACTAAACAAGGAAACAAAACTTGGAGACAAAAGATACATTGTAGAAAAAGAAAAAAATACAATAATATCATACCCAAATGAGAAGTGGGTTTTTTATGCTTTAAATCATTTAAAAGATAATAGATTTATATTAGATAGTAAATATAGTATTATAAAAGAGCCCATGGAGAACATGTTAAATCAAGGATATATAATGGATAAAGAAGAGATTATAAGAGATTTTGATGGTTGGACATGGAATATTGTACCAGAAGAGATTGAAAATAAAAAATATAATCTTGTATATAAAAATATAAAAATTTTACTAGGTAATGATTTTTTAGAGACTTGTATAGATAATAATAAAACAATTGATTTAATAACTGAATTTGAAATTAAATTAAGTGAAATTTATAATGATGATGAAAAATTAGATATATTAAAATTAATATATCAGATAGCTATTATAGAAAATATAAAAAATAATGAAGATAAAAAGAAAAATATATTAAATACAATGAAAGAGCTAAAAAAAGAATTAGATAAAATGGAAAATAAAAAAGAATACTTACAAGAAATAGCTAATTCAAAAAAAATAATAGGAAGAGAAATAAAACAAATTGATGAAAAAATAAATAACAATAAATTGTTAAGAGAAAGCTTTATAGAGGAAAACAAACTTTTAGAAGAAGAAAAAAGAATATTTAGTCTTAGTGAATATAGTGATATACTTCAAAATAAAAGAGGAGATTTGTTAAAAGAATTAGATGAATATACTAAACTTATGAAGCCAATGAATTTTGTAAAAAAGAAGTCAGAAATTTTAAAAAAATATGAATTATTAAATGCAATAGATTTTGACATAGATTTTGATACAGAAATAAATGGATTATTGATAGATTTACAAAAAAAATTCTTAAAACTACTTAATGAGAAATTTAAAAATATTCAATCTAAAAAAGAAATAGTAGAATATATATATTTGTTTAGATACTATAAATTAATATATATAAATGATAAAAAACAAATAAAAGATATAGAAGAATTACTAGAAGAAATAAGAAATACGGAGAAAAATTTAATAACAAAAGCTTGCAAATTAAAAGCAATAAATATATTATGCCAAGACATAGAAAAAAATTATAATTTAACATCAAAAATATTGAATTATAATATTATAGACTTAGAAGATGTAAGTTTAGAATTTAAAAAACACGATAAAAATATTGTACTTACAATTTATGATGATGATACAATAGAAGATTCTATTATATATGATGGAAACGAAGAATTAAATGTTAAATTTAATAAAAAAATGAAATTATTTAATTGATAAATTGCTGTTTGTGTGAGGGGATTTTTGGGACTGTCCTGAATTCTCCAAACATGAAACAAACTACAATTTATAAAAAGGAGTGTTAATAAAATGAATATTAGTTTTTTAGGAGCAACAAAAACTGTTACAGGTTCAAATTTTTTATTAGAAGGAGCAGGGAAGAAAATTTTAATAGATTGTGGACTTTATCAAGGTAAAGCTGCAGAAGAAAGGGAAAACTATGCAGATTTTCCATATGATGTTCATAATATAGATTTTTTATTACTTACACACGCACACATAGATCACTCTGGGAAAATACCAAAATTATATGTAGAAGGATATAGAAACCCAGTAATTGCAACAAAAGCAACATGTGATTTATGTTCTATAATGCTTCCAGATAGTCGGGCATATACAAGAAATGGAAAATGAGTGGAAGAATAGAAAAAGAATAAGAAAAGGACTTCCTGAAAGGCCACCACTATATACAGCACAAGATGCAATAGATTGTATAGAGATATTTAAACCAGTACAATATGATGAAATAGTAGAGCTTACACCAGATATACATGTAAGATTTAATGATGCAGGACATATGCTCGGTTCTAGCATAATAGAAGTTTGGATTAAAGAAAACGGAGAAGAAAAGAAAATAGTATTTACAGGGGATTTAGGAAATAACGATATACCACTTTTAGATTCTCCAACAATGATAGAATCTGCAGATTATTTAGTAATGGAATCTACGTATGGTGGAAGACTTCATATGAGAAATGACGATAAAGCAGAAATGTTTTTAAACATAGTTGCAGAAACTTTGGATAAAGGTGGAAACGTAGTAATACCTTCATTTGCAGTTGGAAGGACGCAAGAGATATTATATGAACTAAACAAATTAAAAGAGGAAAGAGAAGACCAAGAATTTTTAGAAAAATATGAAAAATTAATGAAAGCACCAGTATATGTAGATAGTCCACTGGCAATATCTGCAACAGAAATATTTAGACAAAACATGAATCTTTTTGAAGAAGAAGTAAGAGAAGAAATACAAAAAGGAGATAATCCACTAGAATTTCCAGGATTAAAATTTACACAAACAGCAGAAGAATCTAGAGAATTAAACGAAAGTACTACACCATCAATAATAATATCTGCAAGCGGTATGTGTGAGGTAGGACGTATAAAACACCATTTAAAACACAACTTATGGAATCCAAATAGTACAATACTATTTGTAGGATATCAAGCACCAGGGACACTCGGAGCAAAAATTGTAAACGGAGAAAAGAAAGTAAAAATATTCGGAGAAGAAATTGCAGTAAATGCAAGAATAGAGTATATAGAAGGATATTCTGGACATGCAGATCAAGAGTGGCTACTTAACTTTGTATACTCATTTATAACAAAACCAAAACACATATTCTTAGTACATGGTGAGATAGAACGGACAAAAAATATTAAAAGAAAAGATAATAGAAACAACAAACATACCAGTCACAATTCCAGACTATGGCGATAATTACAAATTAGATGATAAGATATCTATTGAATCAAAACTAGATATTGCAGACAAAAACAAATATCTAAGATTAGAAGTAATAGACAGATTATCAACATTAAAAGAAGAACTAGAAGACATGTCTATAATGATAAAAGAAGACATTGTAGACGAAGATAAAAAAGACGAGGAGATAGCAGCAATAAACGACAAAATAAAAGAACTAGAACAACAAATAGTAAAAATAATATCATAAACCCAATAAAAATTCCGTAGGGGCGGACGACCCTGTCCGCCCGCAAGAAAACAAACCAACAATAAAACAAATACAAATGCCGTAGGGGCGGATTCCATATCCGCCCAAAAAGAAATAATAAATATCAAACCCAATGCAAACGTTGTAGGGGTCGCACCCTTGGGCGACCCGCAAAAAACAAATAACCAAAAATAAAACAAATACAAATGCCGTAGGGGCGGATTCCATATCCGCCCAAAAAAGGAGAAACAAATGGAAAAATATTATAATGATGCAATAATTGGAAATAAAGAAATAACAGCAAGTTTCACAAAGAAAGGAGAGCTAATAAGATTTTTTTACCCTAATACAGATTATAGACAATTCATAGATTTCTTACATATAGGATTAAAAATAAACGATTCATCAATGATTTATTTACACGAAGACATAAATAATACATATAAACAATATTATACAGAAGACACAAACATATTAAACACAGAAATATTAAATACATATTTTGAATTGAAAGTATTACAAACAGACTATGTATGTAGCGATAAAAACATATTAATAAGAAAATATAAAATGAAAAACAACAATAGTATAGATTTAGATATAAACTTCATTATATATTCTTCACTTTTAACAGATGAAAATAATCAGGTAAGTGGATATTATAAAAACAATTGCTTATTCCAATATATGCATGATTATACATTTACTATTTGCTCTGATAGAAAAATTGAAAAATCACAAATAAACAATAACCAAGCAAACATACAAACTGGAATAATTGGAGACAAAGATTATGTGGGAATGTCAAACGACTCTAGCATAAATTATAATTTACAAACATTAAAACCAAATGAAGAAATTGAATTCTGTATATACATTACAGCTTTTCATGGTTCTGATGTAAAAAATATTGAAAAGCAAGTTGAAGATGTAAAAAATATTGACTATGAAAAAGAATTAGAAAGAACAAAAAAATATTGGGAAAAGTATGTAAAAGACCATGACACAATAAAACTTACAAATTCAAATTCAGAATATATGAAAAAACTAAAAAGTATATACAAGAGAACTATTCTATTATATCCATTACTTACAAATCATATAACAGGTGGAATATCAGCAGCAGTAGAAATTGATGAAGATAGAACAAAATGTGGAAGATATTCATATTGCTGGCCAAGAGACCGGAATATTCATAACAAATGCATTAGACATTTTAGGAATGGAAAAAGAAACAGAAAAATTTTATAAAACATTTTGTAAAATGACCCAAAGTAAATCTGGAATGTGGGAACAAAGATTTTATACAGATGGAAATTTAGCACCTTGCTGGGGCTATCAAATAGACGAAACAGCAAGTGTAGTATATGGAGTATATAATCATTATGAACACACAAAAAATATAAAATTCTTAAAAGACACATTAAAAATGTGCGAAAATGCCATAAAATATTTAATAAAATATATTGACAATGTATTAAATAACAAAGAAGAAGAATATAAAAGTTATGACTTATGGGAAGAAAACGAAGGAATACATACATATTCACTTGCCGCCATCTTTTCAAGCTTTGAAAAAATGATAAAGATTTATGAGAAACTAAAACCAGAATTCGAGGGTAATAGACTAAGACTAGAAAAAATTGAAAAAGAAGACGCTATTCTTAAAAAATATTTACTGCAAATAAAAGACTATATTTTGAAAAACTTATACGATAATAACAAAAAGACTTTTGTAAGAAATAGTGATGGAAAAATGGATATAAGCTTACTTGGACTTGTTGCACCATTCAAGCTATTTTCACCAAAAGAAAAGAAGATATTAAACACAATAGAAAAAATAGAATTAACATTAAGAACATATACAGGAGGATACCTAAGATATGAAGGAGATAACTATGTAGGAGGAAATCCTTGGGTAATTGCAAACTTATGGATGGCAGAATATTATTTATCAGCAGGAAACAAGAAGAAAGCAAGAGAATGTTTTGACTATGTAGTAAAAACTGGGGCAGAATATGGATTTTTACCAGAGCAAGTAGACAACAATACAATGCAAGCAAAATGGGTAATTGGCCTTGGATGGTCACATGCAATGTTTATAGATGTACTACAAAAATTATACAATTAAAACAAAGAAATATAAAAAATATGGGGGCAATAAGAAAGGAAAAGAAATATGCAAGAAAAGAACCCTCATAGAAAACAAATAAGATTAAAAGGATATGATTATTCAGCAGAAGGATATTATTTCATAACAATATGTACACAAAACAGAAAAAATATATTATCAAACATTGTAAGGGCGGATTCCATATTCGCCCACAAAGAAATAACCAGCACTAAACCCAATGCAAACGTTGTAGGGGTCGCACCCTTGGGCGACCCACAAATACAAACCAGCACCAAACCCAATCCAAACATTGTAGGGGCGGATTCCATATCCGCCCGAATAAGATTAAATAAAACAGGGGAAATGATTAATAATATTTATTTAGATTTGGAAAATCAATTTAAATATATAAAATTACATGATTATGTAATAATGCCAAATTATATTCATGGTATAATAGAAATATGTGAAAGGGCGGATATGGAATCCGCCCCTACAGTAAATGAAATTATACAGACATTTAAAAGATATACAACAGTAGAATATATAAAAGGTGTAAAAAAAGGAATATACCAATCATTTAACAAAAGAATCTGGCAACGAAATTATTATGAACACGTAATTAGAAATGAAAAAGAATATTATAAAATTTTAGAATATATACAAAACAATCCATTAAAATGGGAAGAAGATAAATATTTTGAAATGTAATAAAGGGAGGAAAATATGGCAAAGGCAAATACAGTTTTTGTATGTAGCAATTGTGGAAATGAATCTTCTAAATGGTTTGGAAGATGCCCAGCATGTAATGAATGGAATACATGTTACGAAGAAAAACTTACTAGCAAAACAAATTCTAAATCTGGAACTAAAAAGGTTTCAACGCCTGTTAAATTAAATGATGTAAAGAAACAAGATATAATTAGAACTTCTACTGGATTTGAAGAATTAGATAGAGTACTTGGCGGAGGTTTAGTTAAAGGTTCTTTAACATTAGTTGGAGGAGAGCCAGGAATTCGGTAAATCTACTTTAATTTTGCAGATATGCGACAAAATTAAGGAAGAAGGCAAAGTTTTATATGTTTCTGGTGAAGAATCAGTAGACCAAATAAAAATAAGAGCAGATAGACTTGGAATTAACAATGATGATATAGTTTTTTTAGGTGAAACAGATATAGACGTAATACAAGACTCAATTCTGCAAATAAATCCTAAACTTGTTATTATAGATTCAATACAAACAATGTATTCAGATGAAATAACATCAGGTCCTCGGAAGTGTTAGCCAAGTAAGAGAAATAACTTCTAGAATAATGAAAATGTGTAAACAAGAGGCTATTACAACAATAATTATTGGACATGTTACAAAAGATGGAAATATTGCAGGACCAAGAGTATTAGAACATATGGTAGATACTGTATTATATATAGAAGGCGAAAGATACTTTTCATATAGAATATTAAGAGGAGTAAAAAATAGATTTGGATCAACAAATGAAATAGGAATGTTTGAAATGAAAGATTCTGGAATGTGTGAAATAAGTAATCCATCATCAGTATTGCTATCCGAAAGAAATGAGAACGCCTCAGGCTCAATAGTTGTTGCAAGTATGGAAGGAACAAGACCAATTCTTGTTGAACTTCAAGCTTTAACTGCAACAAGTGTATTTGGCATGGCAAGAAGAACTGCAAATGGAATAGATTATAATAGACTTACTTTATTAATTGCGGTTTTAGAAAAACGTGCAGGTATGCCTCTAGGAAATCAAGATGTGTATTTAAATATAGTTGGTGGAATTAAAATTAATGAACCAGCACTTGATTTAGGAATAGTACTTGCAGCAAGTTCTAGCTTTAGAAATATAGCAATTTCAAATGATACTATAGCAATAGGGGAAGTTGGGTTAACTGGAGAAGTAAGAAGTGTAAATATGATAGAAAAAAGAATCAAAGAGGCAGAAAAGTTAGGCTTTAAAAGATGTATAATTCCAGAAAGCAATAAAAAACTATTGAAAGATGAATATAAATTAGATATAATAGGTGTGAAAAATATTTTAGAAGCAATGAAATGTTTAGGATTAAGATAAAAGGAAATGTCCAATTTGGGACAAGTGAGGTGAGAGTTTGGCTGATAAAGTTAAAGATGAAACATTAATTAACATACTAAA
>CANRDJ010000024.1 GCA_947629355.1 uncultured Clostridia bacterium | reverse complement strand
GAAAGGAGGACTAAAAAATCATGGGTACAATGAAAGAAAATTATGAATTGATGTTTACTGAATATCCAGATTTAGTAGATGTTGTTCAATTAAGAGAAATGTTAGCCATTGGTATATCTCTTGCTTATAGATTAGTAAGGGATAAAACTATTCCATCATTAAAAGTTGGTAGAGAATATAAAATACCAAAAAGAAATGTTATAGCATATTTAACAAATCAAAACTAATAACTAGATTTTAATTTACTCTTATGTTATTATCATAAGTATCAATAGTAGGTTAAATCTAGTCTGTTATTTTAGAAAGGAGTTTAAATGAATGTAACAGCAAGCCTACAAGTAAAAAATAATATTTATCAAGTTGTTTTAAATTATAAAGATATTAATGGTAAAAGAAAACAAAAATGGGTTTCAACAGGATTGTCTGAAAAAGGTAACAATAAAAGAGAAGCTAATCAGAAAATGCAAGAAATATTAACTAATTTTAAGGAAAATTTAAACATTAAAGAAGAAACAAAAAATGATAAACTTTTTGTTTCTTACTTAAAAGAATGGTTAATATCTATAAAAAACACGATTGAAGAAAATACTTATGATTCATATAAAGTAATTGTAAATAAAATTTGTGATTATTTTCAAGATAAAAATATTTTGCTTAATGATTTAAAACCTGTAGAAATTCAAAAGTTTTATAATTTTCTTTATTCAAAAGAATTAACAGGAAATACTGTTTTGCATTATCATAATGTTATAAGAAAAGCATTACAAACAGCTTTAAAACTAGATTTGATATTAAGTAACCCTGCTGATAGAGTAGAACGACCTAAAAAAGAACAATTTATAGGAAGTTTCTATTCACAAGCAGAACTTAATACACTTTTTACTTTAATTAAAGATGACCCTTTACAAACAGTTATTTATCTTACAAGTTTTTATGGTTTAAGAAGAAGTGAAGTTTTAGGTTTAAAATGGGATGCTTTTGATTTTGATAATAAAACAATTACAATTAAGCACAAAGCTATTGAAACTAGAAAAGATAATAAAAGAGTTATACTTTTAAAAGATAAAACAAAAAATCAATCTAGTTATAGGACTTTGCCATTAGTAGATGATATTATTGTTATTTTACAAGAACACAAAAAACAAATTGATGAAAATAAAAAATTATGTGGAAATAGTTATAATAAAAAATATTTAGATTATATCTGTGTAGATTCTATGGGCAAATTATTTAGACCAGAGTATGTAACAGACCATTTTACTTTAATAATGAATAAAAATAAAGATATTTTGAGAAAAATTAGATTTCACGATTTAAGGCATTCTTGTGCGAGTCTTTTGCTTGCTAAAGGAATACCTATGAAAGAAATACAAGATTGGTTAGGTCATTCTACTTATTCTACTACTGCTAATATCTATGCCCATTTAGAAAAAGATACAAAAAATAAATCTGCAAATGTACTATCTAATGTGCTTACATTTACAGACTAAGATACTGGCTGGGGTGGTAAGATTCGAACTTACGAAATGATCGGGTCAGAGCCGATTGCCTTACCACTTGGCGACACCCCAATATTTTTAAAGATATTTAATTGGTTAGATATTTGGTTAGATGTTCTACGATTTTTTAATTATTATAGAACATCTAAGCCTTATATTTCAAGTATTACAAAATTTATTATTCGAGGTATAACGACAAGAGTCAGAGTCCGATGCCTTACCACTTGGCGACACCCCAATATTATTAAGTGGCAACATACATATAATAGCATTTTATTTTAAATAAATCAAGATTATATAATATTACTATGAAAAAACTTTTTAATTACAAATATATTACAATTAGTGAATAAAATAATTATTATGATAGAATAAATTATATTATAAATAAAGGAGATAAATTTTATGGGTAGGTATGCTTATAATGGGCAAGAAATTTTAAAAAGAGATGGAAAATTAGTTGGATTTAATGCTGGATACGGATTTTATACTGCACACGAACGTGGCTATACTGGCAAAGAACAAATGAAGCCTAAAAAAGGAAAGGATAAAAATAAAAATCATCCTTTTAATGGAGATATTGTTGAAAATCCTAAATATGTTAATTTAATGGAATTTAGCGATGGAAGTGTTTGGCTAACAAATGATGAGTGGAATTATATGGGTTTGATGAGAAAAACAGAAGAGGAAAGACGAGAAATAATGGACGAATATATCAATAATGATGATAAAAAGCGTAATGAAGAATTTATGTCAAAGTTAGGTTATAATGCTGATTCTCCACAGGTTATTGCATTATGGTATGCAGGGTTTAATGGTAGAGATGGTCGCTTTGATTTAATATCAACCAATGAACAAAGTAGTGAACTAATAAGAACATTATATGATGAAATTCAAAAAGGAAATGTTGCTATTTCAAGTGATTATAGTTTTATGTTCAAAGATAGAGGATTATCATTTGTATTATTAGATCAATTAACTCAAGAAGACCTTATGAATAAGAAATTAGTAGATCATCGTGATGAGTTAGGAAAAAAGTTCCAAGAAGAATATATAGAATATTTAAAATCAGAAGGATTGGGACAATTTGAAGAAAAATATCCATATCCATTAGGATTTTGGAATCTTCAAATTACTAGATTAAACCAAACTAATAAAGGAATATCTCCTGAATTTTATTTGGAGCTTTATAATATAAATCACGGAAATTGGGATAATAGTAGTTGTTTATTTAATGTAACACATCATATGACAGGAGATGAAATAAAATTTTTAGTACCTATTGCAAAGTCAAAAGAATTTGAAGAATTTGCAAATAATCATTCAAAAGAAGACATAGAGGCATATATAAATGAACAATTAGAAACATATCATCAACAACAAAAAATAGCTGAAGAACAAGAATATCAAATTGCAGAAGACTCGTTAGAAGCTATTGCCACAGAGCAAAGAAAAGAAACAGTAGAAAAAAGTTCATTGTCATTAAAAGATAGAATATCAAAATGGTTACATCCAGACAGAGAAAATGATAAAGATAAATTAGAAGAAAAAGGAGAGTAATATGGAAAATATAGAATATTCAAATTCACTTTATCAAATATATGAAATAATAAAATATATGGCACCAAATTTAAAAGCAAGAATACCAAAGAAATTTATTAGTTACTTTGAAAATAATAAGTCAAAAGATTATAATTGGAAAATAGATGAAGTATTACCATTAGAAAAACAAAATTTGTTACTTACTACTAAAGAAATTTTAACTGTATTATATAGAGACTATATATGTGATGATTTAGAAAAAATTAAAGTAAATAAAATTTTAAATGACAATGAAATAGAATATCAAAATCAATTAAAAGAAAAATACAATTTTGAGGATATTTTTAAAAATAAATCAAATAAAGAAAAAAATACGACAATAGAAAATGAGCAAATATCTGTAATTACATATAAAAAATCATTTTTAAGTAAAATTATTAATAAAATAAAGCCATTTTTTAGTAAATAGTAAAATGAAATACACTCATTAATGTTTATATGAGTGTATTTTCATATAATAGGAAAGTTGAACTTTCCTATTATATGAAAATGCTACAATCGCTATTGCCTTTGCGATTTGCTCATTTTATTCGCAAACTCAAATCGGCGAGAAGAAAAGTGTGGCAAAGCCACTTTTCTTCTGTTAAAATAATTAAGAGGTAAGTTATGAATAAAAAAGTTTTACGAGAAAAATATTTAAATCTACGAAAAAATATTAACAAAGAAAATAAAAGAAAATATGATAATGATATTTTTAATAAAGTAATTAATTTAGAAGAGTATAAAGAAAGTAAATTAGTTTTAATATATGTATCATTAAAATATGAAGTAGATACTTTTAAATTAATAGAACACACTTTGAATATTGCTAAAAAAGTTGCTGTGCCAAAGTGTGAAGGAGATAATATAGTTTTTTATGAAATTAAAAGTTTAAAGGATTTAGAAGAGGGTAGCTTTAGAATACTAGAACCAAAGGCAAATAAACCTATAACAGATTTTAATAATAGTATATGCATTATTCCAGGAGTTGCATTTGATAAACAAAACAATAGAATAGGTTACGGAAAAGGATTTTATGATAGATTTTTAAAAAATTATAAAGGAATAAAAATAGGGCTAACATACAGAGAGTGTATATGTGATAAAATTGATAGTGATATTAATGATATAAAATTAGATAAAGTTATTTTTAATGGAGGAAAATTATGAAAGTAATGTGTATATCAGATATTCATGGAAACATTGATAATCTTAAAAAAGTAATAGAAAAATTTAAAGAAGAAAGTGCAGAAAAACTATTAATATTAGGAGATTTTTCTAGTTATTATTATTCATCAACTGATTTTGAAATAGCTGAAATATTAAATAATATGGCAGGAGCAATTATTGCAGTTAGAGGTAATTGCGATAATTCACATATAGATGAGTTATTTCATTTTGGATTAGGGTATTTAAAAACTATTGATATAAATGGAATAAAAGTAACATTAACCCATGGGCATATATACAATCCAAATAATTTACCAGAAAACTGTGGAGATATTTTTCTTTTTGGGCATACACATGTAGCAATGCTTGAAAAAATAGGAGAAAAGATAATTGCAAATCCAGGTTCTATTTCTAAACCAAGAGGGGGAACAAAGAAAAGCTATATAATAATTGATGAAGAAAATATAGAACTAAAAAGTTTAGATGGAAAAGTGATAAAAAGTTTAAAAATAGAGCATTTACAATAAAACAAATGTAAAATCTTGACAGCTGTAAATAAAATATTGTATAATGAATATACTAATATTGATACAGAATTATGTATCAAAAAATGAGAGAGTTCCTGCTTTAGTGGAAGATTAAAAATGAGAGAGTTCCTGCTTTAGTGGAAGATTAAAAATGAGAGAGTTCCTGCTTTAGTGGAAGATTAAAAATAGGGGGATTACACATAGTAGTCTCTCTATATTTTTTATAAAAAGGAGACCTACATATGGAAATTGAGTTAAAAATAAAAAACGGACATTTAATGGTATATGAAGTAAATTGTGAATACAGAAAGTATTTAGAACAATTTGAGAAAAAAGTATCACAAAAAGATAGCAGAAAATTTTATGGAATTTTGATTAGAAAAGATAAATATGAATACTGTATTCCATTTACATCAAAAGTGAAACATAGAAATTCAAAATTAACTATTAATATAAAAAATAAAAATAAAATAATTGCACAGTTATTATTAAATAATATGATTCCTATTGCAGAAAAACAAGTAAAATTAGTAAATATTGAAAAAGAAAAATATTCTGATTATTTAAAAAGTGAGATAATATATTTAAGCAATCAAAAAGTAATTACTGAAATTATAAAAAAGGCAAGTAATATTTTTAATGTTTTATCCAACAACAGAAGTATTGATTATAAGTTTTTTAAAAAATTATGCTGTGATTTTAAGAAATTAGAAGATGTGTATTTAAAATATAAAAATGAATTATAATAAAAATTTAAAAAAGACTTTTCAATTAATAAGTATATATGATACAATATCTACGAATTGAATGGAGGTTTTTATATGAAAGATATAGCATATAAAAGAGTATTGCTAAAATTAAGTGGAGAAGCACTTGCAGGAGAAAAGAAAACAGGAGTAGATTCAAATACTGTTGGTAAAATATGTGACAAGATAAAAGAAATAGTAGATATGGGAGTAGAAGTATCAATAGTAGTAGGTGGAGGAAACTTTTGGAGAGGAAGAGATGGACATCAAATGGAAAGAACTACATCAGATTACATGGGAATGCTAGCAACTACAATAAATGGATTAGCTCTTCAAGATGCCTTAGAATCAAGGGGAATATATACAAGATTACAAACAGCAATAGAAATGCGAGAAATAGCAGAACCATACATAAAAAGAAAAGCGATAAAACATTTAGAAAGAGGAAGAGTAGTAATATTTGCGTGTGGTACTGGTAATCCATATTTCTCAACAGATACAGGAGCAGCACTTCGTGCGGCAGAAACAGATTCAGAAGTAATATTACTTGCAAAAACAATAGATGGAGTATACTCAGCAGATCCAAAACAAGATTCAAATGCAATAAAATATGATGAAATAACGTATTTAGATATTTTAAATAAAGACTTAAAGGTAATGGACTCAACAGCAACATCACTATGCAGAGACAATAAAATACCATTAGTGGTATTTGGAATAGATAATCCTGAAAACATAGTAAGAATTATTAGAGGAGAAAGAATAGGAACACTCATAAAATGAGGGACATACCTCGATCTATGAGGAATACTTACGAGCGAGGTTTGTCCCTCAAACCTTGTAAAGACATACCTCGATCTATGAGGAATACTTACGAGCGAGGTTTGTCCTTCAAACCTTGTAAGGATATTCCTCGAACTATGAACTATATCAACAAAAAAATTAAATTTTGAAAGGAGAAATTTAAATGGATTTCAAACATATTGAAGAAAAAATGGATAAAACAATTAGTGTTTTACAAGAAAATTTTGCAGAAGTAAGAGCAGGTAGAGCTAATCCTGCAATATTAAATAAAATAAAAGTAGACTATTATGGAACACCAACACCAATAAATCAAGTAGCAGGTATCTCTGTTCCAGAAGCAAGATTAATAGTTATACAACCATGGGATGCTAGTTTATTAAAAGAGATAGAAAAAGAAATATTGAAAGCAGAGATAGGAATTAATCCAAACAATGATGGAAAAGTAATTAGACTTGCATTTCCAGAATTAAACGAAGAAAGAAGAAAAGAAATAGTAAAAGAAATTAAGAAGACAGCAGAAGATGCTAAAGTATCAATTCGTTCTGTAAGAAGAGAAGGAATTGATGAAGCTAAAAAATTACAAAAAGATAACCAAATGACAGAAGATGAATTAAAATCAGCAGAAGATCAAATTCAAAAAATAACAGATACAAAAATAGCAGAAATAGATAAGATATTAGCAGATAAAGAAAAAGAAGTTATGAGCGTATAAAAAGTAATTGTTAGGTATAAATAAATTTTTATCGGAGAATTATAAATGAAGAAATTATCAAAAAAAACATATAAAATTTTAGGTGTTACAATAGCTACAATTGCATTAATAATTTTAATTTGTTCAATATGGATGTTGGTTAATGATATAAAAAATAAAAAAGAAACAGAAACTACTATGAGTATACAAGATTATAGTGATGAAGATTATGAAGAAGAAATTGATATAGAAGATCTTGAAGAATATATACCAGAAGAAAATAATAATAATGAAACAAATTCTAAATCAAGCATAGGAAATAAATCAAATAAAACAGGAACAAGTTCAGGAAATAAATATTATATTAAAGTGAATTATGGAGCAAATGTTGTTACAATTTATACAAAAGATGTATCAGGAAAGTATACAAATCCAGTTAAGGCCATGGTTTGTTCTACTGGTACAGCGACGCCAAAATCAGGAACATATTCTATAAAAAGTAGATGGCGTTGGCTTGGATTATTAGGAGGAGTATATGGACAATATAGTACACAAATTGTGGGAAATATACTTTTTCATTCAGTGCCATATTTAGAAAAAGGTAATCAAGGTTCATTAGAATATTGGGAATATGATAAATTAGGGACAACTTGTTCTGCAGGTTGTATAAGACTTACTGTTAGTGATGCAAGATGGATTTATAATAATATAGCTACAGGAACTTTAGTAGAATTTTATTCTTCTTCAAATCCTGGACCTTTAGGTAAGCCATTTGCGAAAAAAATATCTGGAAATAAGAAATGTAGAAATTGGGATCCAACTGACGATAATCCAAACAATCCTTGGAAGACTTATGTAGAACAAAATATTAAAACGAATGATGATAAGAAAAACAATAAAAAAGATAAAAACAAAACGAATACGAATAAAAGTGATAAAACTAAAACTAATACTAATACTAATAATAATAAAAATAACACAAATACTAACACAAATACAAATACAAATACCAACACCAACACCAACAGCAATACTAATACAGATACATATATCGATACAAATACTAGTTCTAATATAGAAAATGAATACAATACTAGAATTAATGAATATTAATAAACAATTAAATTTACGGTAAAAGCTTTTTGAAAATAATTTTCAAAAGGCTTTCATTTTTTTTATATATTATGATAGAATAGTATAGACAAAAGTATATAAAGAAAGGTAATTAAAAATGGATAATATTGATAAAAATAATTTACCAAAGCATATTGCAATAATAATGGATGGAAACAGAAGATGGGCAAAAGCAAAAGAACTTGCAACAAGAGATGGTCATAAGGCTGGAGCAGATGCTCTTGAAAACATATCAAAATTTTGTAATGAAATAGGAATTAAGTATTTAACAGTTTATGCATTTTCAACAGAAAATTGGAAGAGAAGTAAAGAAGAAATATCTGCATTAATGGCAATATTAAGAGTATATGTAGATTCATTTTTAAAAGAAAAAAATAAACAAAATATAAAAATTAAATTATTAGGAGATATATCAGGATTATCTAAAGGTTTACAGAAATCAATAAATAAAGCAATAGAAATAACAAAAAATAATACAGGACTTACACTAAACATAGCATTTAACTATGGTGGAAGGGCAGAAATAGTAAGAGCAATGAAAAATATTGCAAAAGAAGTTAAAGAAAATAAAATAGATATTGATGATATAAACGAAGAACTTATATCTAATCATCTATATACAGCAGGTCAGCCTGACCCAGACTTACTTATAAGAACAAGTAAGGAACTTAGAACAAGTAATTTTTTACCTTGGCAACTTGTATATACAGAATTTTATTTTCCAGATAAACATTGGCCTGATTTTGGTAAAGAAGATTTATTAGAAGCAATAAGAGTATATCAAAAGAGAAATAGAAGATTTGGAGGAAGGCCATAAAATTAGTTAAAAATAAAAGGAGAATTGAATGAAACTAAAAAGAATTTTAAGTGGAATAATAGGATTACCAATTGTAGCATTAATTTTAATATGTGGAAATATATATGTAATAGATGTTTTTTTTGCACTTGTCGCAATAATCACAATACATGAATATTTTGATAGCTTTAAAGGGAAATATAAGCCAGTAAAGTGGGTAGGATATTTATCATGCATTTTAATTGCATTTATTCACATATTTCCTAAGGAATATTTGTTATATACTGTAGCAATATATACATCTTCAATAATTACTATACTATTTATACAAGTAGTATTAACTGGTATGAAAACTAGTGTAATAGATATAATGATAACATTCTTTGGTATATGTTATATTGTGTTTTTCTTATCATTTATTCCCTTATTACATGGTATGGAAAAAGGTAAATATTTAATTTGGTTTATACTAATTGCGGCCTGGGGCACAGATACATGTGCATATTTTGTTGGAAGTAGATTTGGAAAACATAAATTCACTAAGATTAGTCCAAAAAAATCAATAGAAGGATGTATTGGTGGAACAATAGGTGCATTAGTAATTACATTAATATATATATTTGCCATAAATAAATTGGCAGGTTTAGAAATATCTTATACATATATAACGTTAATACGGATTTGTTTTAAGTGTTTTAAGTCAAATAGGCGATTTATCAGCGTCAAGTATAAAAAGAACAATGAAAATAAAGGATTTTGGAAGCTTAATTCCAGGGCATGGAGGAATGCTTGACAGAATAGATAGTATAATATTCATAGCACCATTTGCATATTTTTTATTAACCCTAATTTAAGAAGAGCGTCTGGACGTGAGGTCATAAAATTTTCTGATAAGGAAATTTTTGCCTCCGTCCTAGCCAATGAGTGTAAGAGATAATTTCAATATAAATATAATATTTGTTAACCCTTTTATCTCCCGGAAGAAGCTCTTCGAGGAGTATGCCTGAACCCAGAAAAAGGGATTAACATCTATTATATTTATATTGAATTAATCTAAAAGATTCTACAAACAACAATTGATTTCACTAATTTAGAAAGGAGTCTGCGTTTTGATTTCATTTTTAATAAATGCAATAAAGATAATATTTTTACTAGGATTTTTAATATTTATACATGAAGGTGGACATTTCTTAGTTGCTAAGGCTTGTAAAATTAAAGTAAAAGAATTTGCGATAGGATTTGGTCCAACAATTTGGAAAAAACAAGGTAAAGAAACAAAATATGCGTTAAGATTAATACCACTTCGGTGGATTTGTAAATATGCTTCGGAGAAGAAGAACGCTCAGATGAGCAAGGTTCTTTTAGCACAGCAAGTATACCTAAAAGAATTGCTGTTGTGTTTGCAGGAGGGCTAGTTAATATTATATTTGGATTATTAGTATATTTTATATTAGTATCATCTACAGGTAATTATATAACCACAACAATAGATTCTGTTATTCCTGAGTATGCAGCAGAACAAGCAGATATTAATCAAGGAGACAAGATATTAAAAATAAATGAAAAGAAAGTAAGATTAAGAAGTGATATAGATGAAAAAATACAAAACTCTAATGGAGAAGAAATAACACTTACAATAAAAAGAAAAAATGAAATAAAAGAAATAAAACTTATTCCAAATGTAGAAGAAACAAAGTCAATAGGAATATATTTAGGAGTACAAGATGAGGATATATCAGGAGAAATAAAAAATATATATCAAAATTCACCAGCAGAAAAAGCAGGAATTCAAGCAGGTGATAAAATAGTAAGCGTAAATGGAGAAAATACTGAAGGTGATTCATATAAAATAGTAAATTTAATTTCGCAAAGTAAAACTGATGAAATATCTATTCAAGTTGAAAGAAACGGTGAAACAAAAACATTTAATGTTAAACCAGAAATTCAAAAGGCATATAAGATTGGGGTAACATTTAAATTAGCAGAAAATAATTTTATAAATAATATATATTATGGATTTTGGGACACAACTAACTTTTCTTTATCAATAGTAGATAATTTAAAAATGATGTTCACAGGAAAAGTAAGTGCAGACCAGCTCATGGGACCTATTGGAATATCAGAAGTAGTTTCTAAAACACAAGGGATAGTAGAATTTGTATATATGCTTGCATTAATATCATTATCATTAGGAGTAACTAATTTACTACCATTTCCACCGTTAGATGGAGGAAAAATAGTAATTTTATTAATAGAAGCTATTAGAAAAAAACCAATAAAAGAAAATACAGAAATAGCAATACAAATGGCAGGATTTTGCTTGCTTATTGGGTTATCAATATATGTAACATATAACGATATATTAAGAATATTTTAACAACAAATACATTACAATATAAATATACTATCTGTTAACCCTTTTATCTTCCGGAAGAGAAACTTTGAAGAAAATGCCGGGATCCAGAAAAAGGGCTTAACGTCTATTATATTTATATTGTAATGTAAATTATAAAATAACGCAGTAGTAGAAGGGATGAAAAAACAAATGCTAAATGCAGTAAAAGACGTATTTAAAGATTATAAAGAGCAAAGCAATATATTAGATGCAAAAATAGAAAAAATAAATTTATTTAAAAAAAGTAATAAATTAGAAATAAATTTAATAGCAGAAAAACAGATAACCTTGCAAGAATTTGAAAGCTTTGAAGAATATCTAAAACAAAGATTCCAAATAGAAAAAATATCCTTAAATATCAAATTTGGCAAAAAAGGGGACAGACCCCTTTTTTGCCAAGAACTAAAAAATAGCTGGGAAAGTATTGTAAAATATATTTCAAAAAAATATCCTTTAATAAAAGCAATATTAGACAAAAGCAATGTTGATGTTGAAGATAATAAAGTTATAGTTTTTTTGGACACCAAAAATGCATATTTTTTGCATAATTATGAAATTGATAAAGAGATAGAAAAAATAATAGAAAACATATATGGATTTAAAATTAAAGTAGAGTTTAAAGAAAATATTACAGAAGATACTTTAAAAAAACAATCAAAGTTCTTGGAAGAACTAGAGAAGAACGCATGTGAGGATTTAATCCATAAAATAAATGTTCAAAATGAAATAACACTTCAAATGGAAAAACAGAAGAAAGAGACCGAAATGTTTGAAAATCAAGAAGAAAGAAAAAATCCATTAATACTAGGGAGAACAGATAAGGTAAAAGATAAAATAGTTAAAATATCTGATTTAACTCCAGACTATGGAAGAGTTGCTATAGAAGGAAAAGTTATTAGTGTAGATTCAAAAGAATTAAAAAATGGAAAAACTCTGGCTATGTTTAATATTTATGATGGTACAAGCACTATTACTTGTAAAGCTTTTATAGAAGCTGAAAAAGTAGATAAAGTTATGCTAAGATTAAAAGATGCTAAAAGATTAAAAATAGCTGGAAATGCCCAATTTGATAATTTTGCAAAAGAACTAGGAGTAATAGCAAATATAATTATAGAAATGCCAGATATTGAAGAAATAAAGAGAATGGATTTAGAAAAAGAAAAAAGAGTGGAATTGCATCTTCATACTCAAATGAGCCAAATGGATGGAGTTAGTTCTGCTACAGATTTAATAAAAAGAGCAAGTTCTTGGGGTATGAAAGCTATAGCAATTACAGACCACGGAGTTGTTCAAAGCTTTCCAGAGGCAAAAAAGGCTGCAGATAAATTTGGAATAAAGGTTATATATGGAGTTGAAGCATATTTAGTTCCAGACGATAATGCTATTGATTTATCAAATGGTATGGATGAAGAATACATTGTTTTAGATATAGAAACAACAGGTCTTTCATTCAGAACAGAAAAAATAACAGAAATCGGTGCAGTTAAAGTAAAAAATGGAGAAATTATAGATACATTCGAGTGCTTTGTAAATCCAGAAATACCAATTCCACAAAGAATAGTTGAAATAACTCATATAACAGATGAAATGGTAAGAAATGCAGGAACTATTGATATGGTAATACCTAAGTTTTTAGATTTTATAGGTAACTTAAAATTAGTTGCACATAATGCAGATTTTGATGTAGGATTTTTAAAATATAATGCTGAAAATTTGGGATTAAAAATGGATAATGAATATATAGATAGCTTGAAATTATCTAGACAGTTATATCCAGAATTTAAAAAACATAAATTAGGAATAATTGCAGAAAAGTTAGGAATAAAAGTAGAGAATGCACATAGAGCTTTAGATGATGTTAAAACATTAGTACAAGTATTTATAAAAATGCTTGAAAAAGTAAATAAAGAGGAGCCTAAAAAAAGAGGTAAGAAAAAAGAGGAGAAAAAAGAACTATATAAAACTCTTCCTTCATATCATGCAATAATACTTGTAAAAAACTATAAGGGTTTAAGGAATTTATATGAATTGATATCAATATCACACCTAAACTATTTCTATAAAAAGCCTCGTATTTTAACAAGTGTATTAGAAAAATATAAAGAAGGATTAATACTTGGAAGTGCGTGCGAGCAAGGAGAATTATATAGGGCAATAGTTGCAGGAAAATCAGATGAAGAAATAGAAAAAATTGCACAAAGATATGACTATTTAGAAATACAACCATTAGGAAATAATGAGTTTATGGTAAGAAATGGAACAGTAGCAAACAAAGAAGGACTAAAAGATATAAATAGAAAAATAGTTGATATTCGGAGATAAATTAGGTAAAAAGGTTGTTGCAACATGTGACGTTCATTTTATGGACCCAGAAGATGAAATATATAGAAGAATATTAATGGCAGGTCAAGGATTTTCGGATGCAGATGAGCAAGCACCACTTTATTTAAGAACAACAGATGAAATGCTAAAAGAATTTGAATATTTGGGTAGAGAAAAGGCTTATGAAGTAGTTGTAACAAATACAAATGCCATTTCAGATATGTGTGAAGAAATAAGCCCAATATCATCAGAGAAATGTCCACCACATCTAGATAATGCAGAAAAAGATATAGAAGATATTTGTACAAATAAAGCAAAAGAATTATATGGAGATCCTCTTCCCAAAATAGTACAAGATAGATTAAAAAGAGAATTAGACTCAATTATAAAAAATGGATTTTCAACCCTTTATATTATTGCTCAAAAATTAGTTTGGAAGTCTAATGAGGATGGGTATTTAGTAGGGTCAAGAGGTTCCGTCGGATCATCTTTTGTAGCAAATATGCTAGGAATAACAGAAGTTAATTCGCTTCCACCACATTATAGATGTCCTAAATGTAAGTATTCCGATTTTACTGATTATGGTATAAAAAATGGAGTAGACTTACCAGATAAATTATGTCCTAAATGCGGAGAAAAATTATGTAAAGATGGAATGGACATACCATTTGAAACATTCTTAGGATTTAATGGAGATAAAGAGCCAGATATTGACTTAAACTTTTCGGGAGAATATCAGTCAAAAATACATAAATATGCAGAAGTTATATTTGGACAAGGTAAGACTTTTAAAGCAGGAACGGTTGGTACTATAGCAGATAAAACGGCATTTGGATATGTAAAAAACTACTATGAAGAAAGAAATATTCCAATTACAAATGCTGAAATTTCAAGGTTAGTTGCAGGATGTACAGGAGTAAAAAGAACAACAGGTCAGCATCCAGGAGGAATTATAGTAGTACCTCACGAAAGAGAAATATGTGAGTTTACTCCAGTACAACATCCAGCAGATGATCCAAATTCAGATATAATAACAACACATTTTGATTACCACTCAATAGACAAAAATTTACTTAAATTAGATATGCTTGGGCATGATGATCCAACTGTAATAAGAATGCTACAAGATTTAACAGGTGTAAACCCTAAGGAAATTCCATTGGATGATAAAAAAACAATGAGTTTATTTACATCAACAGAAGCTTTAGGAATAAAACCAGAGCAAATAAAATCAAAAACAGGATCATTTGGTATACCTGAATTTGGTACAAAATTTGTAAGAGGAATGCTAGAAGATACAAAACCTACTACATTTGAAGAATTAATAAGAATATCTCGGATTATCACACGGTACAGATGTATGGCTTAATAATGCTGAAACTTTGATAAAAGAAGGAACAGCAACATTAAGTGATGCGATATGTACAAGAGATGATATCATGACATATCTAATAAAAATGAATTTACCACCACAAGATTCATTTAAGATAATGGAAAGTGTTCGTAAAGGTAAAGGATTAACAGAAGAACAAGAAAACTTAATGAGACAGTATAATGTACCAGAGTGGTATATTGAATCTTGTAAAAAGATAAAATACATGTTCCCAAAAGCACATGCTGTAGCTTATGTAACAATGGCATTTAGAATAGCATGGTTTAAGGTTTATTATCCACTTGCATATTATGCAACATATTTTAGTATAAGAGCAGATGATTTTGATAGTGAAATAATGATATATGGAAAAGAAAAAGTAAAACAGAAAATGAAAGAACTAGAAGCACTAGGAAACAGCATGTCAGTAAAAGAAAAAGGAGTCTATACAATACTTGAAATAGTACTAGAAATGTATGAAAGAGGCTTTAAATTCTTACCAATAGATTTATATAAATCTCATAGTACGAAGTTTTTAATAGAAGATGAAGCAATACGCCCACCACTTTCTAGCATACCAGGACTTCGGAGGAGTTGCAGCAGAAGGAATTTATAATGCAGTAAAAGAAGAAAAAGGAAAATTCATATCAATAGATGATTTCCAAATAAAATCAAAAGCAGGGAAAGCAGTAATAGAGATGCTTACAAAATTCGGATGCTTTGAAGGAATGAGCAAAAGTAACCAAATAAGTTTGTTTGGGTAAAATTAGAAACATTTTGCTCGGAGCAATTTCTCCACGTTTTCGGAAACTTTTCGCTCCGAGCTAGAAATCCATAATAAAATATTACAAAAATATTACAAATTAAATATATTTATATTTAAATCTACAATATAATAAATTTTATGATATAATTTATGCAAATAAAAAATAAAGGAGTGATGATTGTGGAAGAAGAAAAAAATGTTGAACCACAAGTAGAGGTAGTAAATGAATCAAAAAAATTTAATTTAAAATCAATTAACTACAAAAAATATCTTCCATATGCAGGAATTGTATTTGCAGTTATTGTAGTAATAATTATACTAGTAGCATTATTAGGAGGAGGACCAAAAAAAGTAGTAAAAAAATTTATAAGTGGAATGAACAATAAAAAAGTTTCAAAGATAGTAAAGAATGTTGATTTTGCAGGAATGAGTGCTTGGGGATATTATGATGAAGATGACTTTTCAAAAGAGGATTATAATCAATTTATACAAGATTACAAGGATTTAGATAAAGATGAAATAAAAGATGAACAAGAGTATATTGAAGATAATTTAGAAGATGTACTTGGTGAAATGACAGATGATTATAAATCATATAAAATTAAAGTAGAAAAATTTAAAGATGTAAAAAAACTTGGAAAAGATCTATATGCAGTAGATGCAAAAATATCTGTAGAAGCTAAACCAAAAGATAAAGACTCGACAGATGAAATAGATGAATCTAAAACAGTAACATTTATTGTATATAAGAATAAATTAATATCTCTTGGAGGGATAGGATTTTAACATTAAGAATTATTAATAAATTTCCTCCGGCATAGCCGGAGGTTTTTTCTTTCCGTCTAAAAGGCTTATCTGCTGGCTCCCACTGAAGTGGCCTTTGCGACTGACTCTTGCAATCATCAGTCGCTACCCCTTAAAGGGGTCTATTTCTTCTAGTGTCATTTGTTGACTAATTTTATCTTCTCTTAACTAATTTTTGCTATATATTCTTTTGTTTTTTTTGTGTATATCCCATATTTCCTCATTGACTATATATCATTATGCTACTCTTTCCTTATATTTGTCCTATTTCTAATCTTTTACTCTCATAAAAAACTTTTTTTCTATATTTCGGTGCAAAGACTATGTGATATATACAATTCCATGTTGTATGTGATAAACTTTGTACATCGTTTATTTTGATTTCTTTCAAATTAAACATCTCCCTTCAATATATTTAAATTGCTTCCTGTCAGTCGCAATTTAAATTATATATGAAGTGATTTTTTTGTGTCCAGTTACCTCTTAAAGCTTTAACTAAGCCGAGACAATCTCGGGTTTTAGATAACAATAAAAATGTAAATGAGTTTACATTTACGTTTTTTTAGTATATATTATATTAGAATATATTTATGAAGGTGTTATATGAAAAATTTTAATGAATTAAGGAAAGAATATGAAGAATTTAAATATAAGAGTTATAATATATCAGAAGATGAAAGTAAAATAAAAATAGATTATGAATTTGAAATACCAAAACTATCTGTTTTTAGACCTTCTATTGAGATAGAAAAAAGAAATATAAATTTAAAAAATATTGACAATGACTTTGTGAAAAATATAGTCTTTAATATAGGAATGGTAGAGTTGATTAGTTATTGGAAATGTGCTTGTCCTAAAAAAGTAATTGTAGAATGCGGTACTTTAAATGAAGATCAAATACAATGGTTTAAAAAATTATACTATTATGGACTTCGGAGAATATAGATATATAAATAATATAGAAACTAATATAGATGATATGTTGGAAATAATAGTTGATGGAAAAAAAGAATATATTTTAAATACTTCTAAATTTAGTATTTCTGATCCAAATGGAATATTGATTCCAATAGGGGGAGGAAAAGATTCTTGCGTTACAATGGATTTATTGAGTACAGAAAAAAACGATAATTTGTGCTTGATAGTTGGAGAGAAAGAACCTTCTATAAAATCAGCTGAAATAGCAGGATATAGTGATAAAATAATATATGTAAGAAGAACTATAGATAAAAATTTACTTAAATTAAACAAACAAGGTTACTTAAATGGTCATACTCCTTTTTCTGGGTTATTAGCATTTTTATCATATTTAGTAGCATATTTAACAGGTAAAGAATATATTGCTTTATCAAATGAATCTAGTGCTAATGAGAGTAATGTAAAAGGAGAAAAGATAAATCATCAGTATTCAAAAAGTTTTGAATTTGAGGAAGATTTTAGGCAATATGCAGATAAATACTTGAGAGCAAATATTTATTATTTTAGCATGCTAAGACCACTTAATGAACTTCAAATAGCAATGCTTTTTGCAAAAAATGAAAAATATCATAAAATATTTAGAAGTTGCAATGTTGGAAGTAAAAGTATTCCATGGAAATGGTGCGGAGAATGTCCTAAATGCCTATTCGTATATATAGTTTTGAGTCCATTTTTATATAAAGATAAGTTAGTAGAGATATTTGAAGAAGATTTGTATGAAAAGAAGAATTTATTAAATACATTTATAGAATTGTGTGGATATGGAAAAATAAAACCGTTTGAGTGTGTAGGCACATATGAGGAAGTAAACTTTGCAATATCAAAAACAATACAAAATTTAAAAAGTAAGAATACCAATTTACCATATTTATTGGACTATTATAATAAAAATTATCAATTAGTAGATACCAGTGTGGATATAATAACTAAAAGGTACAATAAACAAAATAATTTACCAAAAGAATTTGATAAAATACTAAGAAAGGCGATATTTAATGATTAAAGATATTATTGACTTTTTAAGGAATAAAAAAATAACTATATTAGGATTTGGCTTAGAGGGAAAATCAACATATAATTTTATAAGAAAAAATTTACCCAAAATTCAATTAGATATTAGATGTGATGAAGAAAATATAGATGAAGAAAATAGATATTTAAATAGAGATGAATATATATCATTTATAACAGGGAATAGATATTTAGAAGGAATTGAAGAATACGATATTATATTAAAATCACCAGGGATATCTTTCAAAAATATAGATATATCAAAATTTAAAGAAAAAATATCGTCTCAATTAGAGTTGTTTTTAGAATATACTAAATCTTTTACAATTGGAATAACAGGAACAAAAGGTAAGAGTACCACAAGTTCATTGATATATGAAATGCTTACAAATCAAAATAAAGATGTAGAATTACTTGGCAACATAGGAACACCAATATTTGATGAGATTGAGAAAATAAAAGAAAATACAATTACTGTATTAGAAATATCTTCACATGCTCTTCAATATATAAAAAAATCTCCTAACATATCAATTCTATTAAATTTATATGAAGAACATCTAGATTATTATAAATCATTTTCAGAGTATGTAGATGCTAAGTTTAATATATTTAAGTTTCAAAAACAAGATGATATAGCTATATTCAACTTAGAAAATGATCAAATTCTAAAGAAAAATTGTCCATTCAAAAAAACAGATTATGGAATTACAATAAATAATATTAATAACAATTTAACGGCAAATACAATATATAAGAAGGATAATTATATATATTATAATAATCAAAAAATTTATGATGTAAGCAATAAGAGAAAATTAAAAGGAAATCATAATTTAAATGATATTATGTTTATACTTGCAGTAAGTAATATATTAAAGCTCGATTTAAATAAAACAGTAAAGACAATAAATAACTTTAAACCATTAGAACATAGATTAGAATATGTAGGAAAATTTAAGGATATTAATTATTACAAT
>CANRDJ010000023.1 GCA_947629355.1 uncultured Clostridia bacterium | reverse complement strand
ATGCAATTTTCAATGTTCAACAAATTTTTTAAATTTTTTTCAAAAAACTATTGACTTTTAATAGTTAGTCTTTTATTAATTTTCTTGGGCTTGGACACAAGTAATAGCCACAACTCCAACAATATCTTCTGCCTTACAACCTCTTGATAAGTCATTTACTGGTTTTGCCATTCCTTGGCATATTGGTCCATATGCTTCTGCTTTTGCTAATCTTTCTACTAATTTATATCCTATATTTCCAGCTTGTAAGTCTGGGAATATCATAGTATTTGCAGTTCCTGCAACTTTACTTTCTGGTGCTTTTGATTTAGCAATGCTTGGTACTATTGCTGCATCAAATTGCATTTCTCCATCTATTAATAATTCTGGTTCTTTTTCTTTTGCAAGCTCTGTTGCTATTCTTACTTTATCTACTTCTTCTGCTTTTGCACTACCCATTGTTGAATATGAAAGCATCGCTACTCTTGGTTCTTTTCCAACTATTTGTTTAAAACTTTTTGCTGTAGAAATTGCTATTTCTGATAATTCTTCTGAATTTGGATTTTGATTTAATCCGCAATCAGAAAATACAAATACTCCATTTTCTCCAAATTCGCAATTTGGAACATCTAATACACAAAATGTTGAAACTAATTTTGTTCCAGGTGCTGTTTTTAAAATTTGAAGTGCTGGTCTTAATGTATCTGCTGTTGAATGTGCAGCTCCTGATACTAATCCATCTGCTTTTTCTTGTTTTACCATCATCATTCCAAAAAATACTGGATCAAGCATTAATTCCCTTGATTTTTCTATTGTCATACCTTTATGTTTTCTAAGTTCATAAAAAGCATTTACATATTCTTCATAATCTTCTGAATTATTTGGTTCTACTATTTGAGCTCCTAAAATATTAAAATTATTTTCTTTTGCTAAGTTTAATATTTCATTTTTATTTCCAACTAGTATTATTTTACAAAATCCTTCTTTTAAAATTATATCTGTTGCTTTAAGGGTTCTTATATCTGTTGATTCTGGTAATACTATTGTTTTTATTTCTTGCTTTGCTCTATTCATCATGTCTTGTACAAAACTCATTTATATTCCTCCCTTTATATTAAACATACTTATATATTATATAGATAAATTTTAAAAAGTACAATATTTTTTTCAAATTTTTATGTCTTGTCCATTTTTTATTGTGAGATAAATTGTAATTTATTTAATTAAGTGTTCTCTAGAAAAGGTTTATTTATTTGTTTCCAACGCGAATTCCGTTACTGAACCTGTAAGTTGCTAAAGCAACAACAGTTTCATGTAACGAAAGCTGGATCGCGTAACTGAGAAACAAATAAATAAACCTTTTCTAGAAATCAATTGATATTTTACAAACAACAATTTTTTAAACTTGGAAATCCGGATTAGTTATAAATGGGTTCTCAGAAATTGTTACAAATTTAATCGAATAAATATCGCAATATAATAAGTTTCCATCTTGAATAGAACGAAGTACTATATAACTTGCTCCTACCTCTACTAATATTCCTGTTCTATCTTCTAAGTAAGTTGTTCCAATTAAAAATTCCACTCTTACTAATTTTCCAATATGTTGTCTTAAAAATGCGGGTGTGTATAAAGCATTTGTAACTGTTTCTGGTGAATCTTCATCTAATCTAACTGCTCTATATTCTGGATAATCAGAAGTTCTATAATACATTATAATTCCTCCTTATGTTTCATTATATAAAGGTGTTGGTCTATAAAAACAATGTTCATGTATTCTTGTATGAAATGTTCCGAGATCCATTATATGGAAAAGTATTTGGGCATTCTGGTTTAAAAGGATTCATATACCATAGGCAATCACCTACTTCATTTATTTTATTTCCCGCAATTGCCCAGTCTGCAATATTATAATGAAGCTCATTTGGTGACATATTGTATATGTTTTGAGGATTATATTGATTTCTTATTGTTTCAGTTGCACAATCAAATTGGCCTGTTTGAAAAATTATATTTCTTATACTTCCACCTTGTGAAATACGTGCATATTCCCCGAGTACTACAATTTACTCTGTTCATTATAATTGTTGCAACAGCTTTCATTCCTATTTCACCTTCACCTTCTGCTTCACATTGTATAAGCCTTGCTATTAAATCTCTATCTGAAAATGCCATTCTATCACCTCTATAATTTTATTATATTTTTATTTTTTTATCTTGTTACTTTTTCTTGAAATTAGTAAATATAAATTATATAATATACAAAAATGCGAGTATGCTGGAATTGGCAGACAGGCATGTTTGAGGGGCATGTGCGTTAAAACGCGTATGGGTTCAAGTCCCATTACTCGCACCAAAATAATTTATGTAAGAATGAAGATAAATCAATATATGGAGGTAAAACACTTTACTTGTGTTTGTTTTTTTATGGAATTAAAATATATAGTAAATAATTTATCTAATTATACAAATGTTAGACAGGTTTTAAAAAATGAATTTAATATATCAAACAGACTAATTACAAAATTAAAACAAAATAAAGGAATCTATTTAAATGATAAAGAAATTTATTTAGATAAAACATTATCAATTGGCGATACTATAAAATGTATTATTGATTTTGATGAAACCTCTGAAAATATTGTTCCTACAAAAATGGATTTAAAAATAATATATGAAGATGATTATTTTTTAGTAGTAAATAAGCCTTGTAATATGGCAGTTCATCCTTCAATTTTACATTATAGTAATAGTTTGTCTAATGGAATAAAATACTATTTTGAATCAATACGGTTTACATAGAAAAATAAGACCAGTAAACAGATTAGATAAAGATACAACCGGAATTGTTATATTTTCTAAAAATGAATATATACAAGAGTGTCTTGTAAAGCAAATGCAATTTAGAACTTTTTACAAAGAATATATAGCAATATTAGAAGGAATATTAGATAAAAACAAAGGAGCAATAGATGCACCAATTGCTAGAAAAAAAGGTAGTATAATTGAAAGGTGTATAGATGAAAATGGTGCAAAAGCAATTTCTCATTATGAAGTAATTGATACCAAAAATAATCTATCTTTAGTAAAATTTATTTTAGAAACCGGAAGGACTCATCAAATTAGATTGCACTCAAAATATATAGGGCATCCTATAATAGGTGATACTTTATATGGACATGAATCATCATTAATTTCTAGGCAAGCTCTTCATTGTCACAGAATATCTCTTATACATCCAATTACGAAAAAAGAAATAAAATTTGTTTCTTCCATACCCGAAGATATGAAAAAAGCTATAAATTAGAAAATTAATTTATAGCTTTTGTTTTGGTTTAAGTAAATCTATAAGCCGGGTTCTGTTAAAAACAGTCATTTATCTAGAATATATATTACTATATATCTCAAGCCACCAATTTAAGAAGACGACGAGCAGTCTTGACCTTCTTATATTTAGGTGTTGCTCCAGATGGGGTTTACATTGACCAAATATGTCACCATATTTGCGGTAAGCTCTTACCTCACCTTTTCACCCTTACCACGTCCGAATCTAACTTGATTATTTTTAAGTTCAAGCAAACTCTATTTCGTGGCGGTTATTTTCTGTTGCACTTTCCTTAAGGTCTCCCTTACTGGATGTTATCCAGCATCATTGCTCTATGGAGCCCGGACTTTCCTCATGCAGGATCTTGCGATATCTGCACGCGACTGTTCAATTTACTCTTATTATATTTTAACCTCATTTTATTAAAAAGTCAATAATTACTTAATTAAAGATGTTACCAAAATACGATAAAATATCTCATGAGAATTGTCCCTATAGTGTATTAATGCTTTCCATTAAATTTTTGTATTTAACATAAAATAGTTTTTTATCTTTGTATGATAGAGAATTTTGTAATTCCTTTATTAATACATACGTTTTATTTACTTTATATTCTTTATCTTTTATATATTCCATATCATTTATTATACTATTAAATGTTTTTTCGCATTCAGACATATTCGTTTCAATACCTGTCCAATCATCTTTTTCTACAAGAGAATATGCATTTATTATATATGATTTTACTTGTTTTATATTTTGACTGCTATTTGCTACAGATATACCTTTTTCAAAATTTGGAATAAATGAATATAGTTTTGCAATATTTATTAATGCATCAGTTTTATTTTCATCTTTTATACTTAAAATACAATCATCTAATATAGCACTAAAGCTAAGTATATCATTATTATCAACATTTAAGCTTGATAAATCTAATATGACTACTGACCATGCTTCATTTATTGTTTCTATTTCATTTTTTACTGAACTCCAATCTATATCATTTTCATCTGATTCTAAGATAGTTTTGGGTTCCATTTTTGTTATTGTTACTTTGCTTTCTTCTTTGTTACTACCTGATTGACTCTGACTATTAGATTTCTCTTGTTCTCCTCCAGATCCACTTTGTGAAGAAGATTCTCCCCCAGTACTGCTTTCTCCCCCTGAAGATCCTCCTCCACTACTACTGCTTTCTTCACTTGATGATTCTTCTCCTAAAGTTATTTCCTCTGATGTAATTGTGTAATTTTGAATTGATATATTATTTAGTTTATTAACTATACTAATAATTTGAGTATCTAAGTAGTCTAATTCCTGTACTATTTTTGACTTAATGTCTTCATTATTTGTTTCATTATTACATCCAGTTAAACAAAATAAAATAAATACAATTAAAATCAAAATCAGAAAAATGTTATTAATTTTTCTCATTATTATCACCTTGGAATATTATTTCCAATAAATTAGCATTTATTCTTTTGAATAACATTATAAATAATTGAAATACTATCTATATCGATATGGAGGTTTTATTGTGGGTGTTATTGTTAACTTATATAGTAAGAAAAATAATGAGATTTTTAAATTTTTAAATAAATATACTAATAACGAAAATTTAGATGCTAAAAATTTATTAGAATGGAAAAAAGAATATAAGAACCCTATTGAAATATCCGATATTATTGGTGTGTTTATAGATAATAATGAAAAATATGATATTAATATGTGGATTAGTTTGGATAAAGATTTTTTTATAAATGTTACGGATAATAATGCAGACCAAATAATAAGATACCTCTTTGAGAGATATCCATATTAAAAACTATTTTTCATCATTTTTCTGTTCTAATTCTTTTTTTACAATCTCTGCTTCTTTCTCATTGTTAGGAGAAATATCTGCTTCTTTCAATTTTTCTTCAGCCCTTTCGAAAACAGTTTTTTCTTCCATTTGTTTTTCTCCACATTTAGGGCAAAACATAGAATCTTTTTCTATTTCAGCAAAACATTTTTTGCACATTTTTTTATTGTTTAATACTAGTATTTCTTTTCTTGAATCTTCTATTTCTTTAGAAAGTTCATCTATTTTTAAGCAATCATTATTTACAAATTTGTTTACATCTATGTTTTCTTCTCTTACATGATTTTCATAAATTTTTCTGCCTATTTCTTCATATATATTTTTTATTTTTCCTTTATTTTCTGTAATCTTCATTTTTAATTTTGCTTCTCTTGCTATTTTAGTTGTAGTTTCTGTTGTTTTTTTACTCAAATCATTAAAAAATCCCATACATATTTCCTCCTTTAAAAAATTTTATTATCATAGTGTACATCGTTATATATGTCAACACTTAATATTATCTTTAATTTTATTTATTTTAACCTTTTTTAGTAAATTTATTCTAATCCTCTTGTTTCCCATCCCTTGTCATTAACTGAATTACTGCATCTTTAGGATTTAAATTATTATATAAAATATTATAAATACTATTAACTATTGGCATCTCTACATCATATTTTTTTGAAAGCTCATAAGCAATTTCTATATTATCAACTGCTTCAATTGTCATTCCAATCTCTTTTTTTGCTTCCTCTATTGTCTTACCTTGTCCAATTAAAATTCCTGCTTTTCTATTTCTACTATGATTACTTAAACATGTAACTATTAAATCTCCAAGCCCTGTTAATCCATATATAGTTTTAAAATTTCCACCCATCTTTTTAATTAATTTTGCCATTTCTGAAAGTCCTCTTGTTAAAAGTGCAGCAAAGGTATTATCACCCATTTCTAGTCCTATTATTGTTCCTGCACAAAAAGCAATTATATTTTTTAGAGCACCACCTAGTTCTGTTCCTTTTATATCATCTGATGTATATATTCTTAAAGACTCATTCATAAATGTATTTTGAACATTATCTAAAACTTCTTGATGTTTTGATGCTATTACCAAAGCTGTAGGCACCCCGATGGATACTTCTTCTGCATGACTTGGTCCTGATAATCCACCTATTTTTGAATTTGGTAGTTCTTCTTCAATTACCTCATTTAATGTATATAAAGTTTCTTTTTCAAATCCTTTTGAGCAAATTATAATTTGTTGATTTACAACATATTTTTTAAATTTACGCACCGTTTCTCTTACAGCCCTTGAAGGTGTTACAATTAATATCATTTCTGTATCTTCTATTGCATTTTTAAAATCTGTTGTACAGATTATATTATCTGGTATTATTACATTAGGTAAAAACATACATTTTCTTTTATTATTAATCATATCTGCTTCTTCTTTTTTATAAGACCATATTTTTATATTGTTACCCAATTTTGCTAAATGTATTCCTAATGCTACTCCCCAACTTCCACTTCCTATTATACATATATTCTTATTCATTTGTTTTTCCTTTCTATAACAATCTAACATCTTATTTGGATGAGGGACAAGCCTCAGTCATAGGTATTTCTCATAGATTGAGGTATGTGTCTTTATAAGGTTTGAGGGACACACCTCGTTCACAGGCATTCCTCATAGATCGAGGTATGTCTTTATAAGGTTTAAGGGACACACCTCGTTCACAGGCATTCCTCATAGATCGAGGTATGTCCCTCGTTTTTAGTTCTTAAAATTTAATTTGTTTTCTGTGCCATTTTTTATTCTTTTTAAGTTTTCTCTATGATTAAATATCACAAATAAAGCAATTAGTATGCTTATTATTACAGCTCCAAATTCAACATCTGCCATAAATATTGTTAATATTGGATAAAGAATAGCTGATAAAATTGATCCAACTGATACCATTTTTGTAATTACTATAATTATTAAACCAAATATTAAGCATATTAAACCAATTTTCCAGTTTAAAGTTACTAGTACTCCTAATGCTGTTGCAACACCTTTACCCCCTCTAAATTCAAAAAATATTGGAAAAGTATGACCAAGTATTGCAAAAAATCCTGCTAAATATTTTAATATATCCATATCTATTTCAGTCCATATTTTACCTATTATAATAGCAACTACAATTGCTATTATACCTTTTAATATATCACATACCAATGTAAGTAATGCAATTTTTGCTCCAGCTGTTCTTAATACATTTGTCGCTCCTGCACCTTTACTTCCTTTATCCCTTACATCAAATCCTGCAAACTTTCTACTAAATATAACTGCAAAACTTACACTACCTATAAAATATGCAATTATTGAAACTAATATGTATAATACCATAATCGTCATCTCCTTTTATATAAAATTTTAATTTTCTTTTTCTCTTGATATTACTCTTATTGGGGTTCCTTCTAATCCAAAATTTGTTCTTATTTGATTTACTAAATATCTTTCATATGAAAAATGAAATAGTGATTTGTTATTTACAAATATTACAAAAGTAGGTGGCTTTGTTGAAGCCTGTGTTGCATATAATATTTTTAATCTTCTACCCTTATCTGTAGGTGGTTGTACTACAGCTATTGCTTCATTTATAACTTGATTAAGCATTGATGTTGAAATTCTCATAGAATTATTTTTTGCTACTTTATTTATTAGTTCAAATAGCTTATCTACTCTTTGCCCTGTTTTTGCTGATATAAATAACATTGGTGCATAAGTTAAATATCCTAATTTATTATATATTTCTTTTTTATAATTCTCTAATGTACCTGTTGTTTTTTCTACTTGATCCCATTTATTTATTACTATTACAACACCTTTACCTGCCTCATGTGCTTCTCCTGCAATTTTAGCATCTTGCTCTGTTACTCCTTCTTTCGCATCTATAAGCATCAAACACACATCTGCTCTTTCAATTGCAAACAATGACCTCATTATGCTAAATTTTTCTATTGATTCTGATATTTTACTCTTTTTTCTAATCCCAGCAGTATCTATAAAATTATATTTACCTTTATCATTTTCAAAATACGAATCTATTGCATCTCTAGTAGTACCTGCCACATTACTTACTATTACCCTATTTTCTCCTAATATTTTATTTACTAATGAAGATTTACCAACATTTGGTTTTCCTATTACTGCAACATTTATTATATCGTCATCTTCTTCATTTTCGTATTTATGTGGAAGTTCTTCATATATTGCATCCAGTACATCTCCTATACCTAAAGCATTTGTAGATGATACTGGATATGGGTCTCCAAGTCCTAAATTATAAAATTCATATATATCATCACTCGTTTTTCCAAAATTATCAGCTTTGTTGCATACTAATATTACTCTTTTTTTTGATTTTCTAAGCATTAATGCAATTTCCTCATCTACAGCTGTTATGCCTTGCTTTATATCTGTTAAAAATATTATTACATCTGCAATACTTATTGCAATATTTGCTTGTGTCTTCATTTGAGATAAAATTATGTCATTAGATTCAGGTTCTATTCCTCCTGTATCTATCAATGTAAATTTTCTTCCTCTCCAATTGGCTTCACCGTAAACTCTATCTCTAGTTACACCTGGCAAATCTTCTACAATAGATAATCTTTTACCAATTATGTAATTAAAAAACGTTGATTTTCCAACATTAGGTTTGCCAATTATTGCAACCATTGGTTTTGCCATTATTTTCACCTTTTTCTTTCGCCTAATATTTTATATCATATACTAACTTTAGTCAATAAAAAAATGCCCTATATTTAGGCATCTTTTTTTGCAATTATTTCTTTTCCATCATAATATCCGCAATTATCACATACTCTATGTGGTAATACAGGTTCACCACAGTGTTTACAAGTTGCAATATTTGGTGTTTCTAATTTCCATGTTGATCTTTTTAAATGTGTTCTTTCTTTTGACCATCTTCTTTTTGGTTGTGCCATTTTTATTCCCTCCCTCATGCTATAAATATCTATATGTCCATACATACTTCTAAATTAAATTACTATAAAAGTATACTAATTATTCTAAACTTTGTCAAGTATTTATCAAAGATTTCTTTGTTTTAGACTTGTAAATATATTTTTTTGTTGTATAATAATTATTATTATGAGAAACATAATTGTAAATAAAAAATATGATGGAAAAAATTTAAATACGTTTTTATTACATAATTTTAATGGTCTAACTTTAAACACAATTTATAAAGCCTTTAGAAAAAGAAATATTAGAATTAATGGTGTAAAAATTTCTAAAAATTGCATTATAAATGAAGGCGATGAAATCACTATATATATTAATGATAATTTTTTGTATAAGTCTTTTGATTTAAATATTGTATATGAAGATAATAATATTTTAGTTGTTAATAAACCTATAGGAATTGAAGTTGTATCTAACGATACAAATAAAACTACCTTAACTAAAATGATTTTAACTCATTTTTCATCTTCGGACTTTCCTACTCCATGTCATAGATTAGATAGAAATACTTATGGATTAGTAACTTTTGCAAAAAATAAAGAATCTTTAGACATTTTACTTGAAAAATTTAAAAATATGGAGATTGAAAAACATTATATGTGTACAGTTTATGGAATTCCTAAAATTAAAGAGGATACATTAGTTGCTTACTTATTTAAAGATAGAAAAAAGTCTTTAGTATATATATCCGATGAGGTAAAGAAAGGATATCAAAAAATAATTACATCATACCAAGTATTATCCGAAAATCCAAAAAACAATACTTGTAATTTGGATGTTACACTCCATACAGGAAGAACACATCAAATACGTGCACATCTTGCACATATAGGTTTTCCGATAATAGGTGATCGGAAAATACGGACTAAATGAAATAAATAAAAAATTTAATAAAAAAACTCAACAATTATGTAGTTATAAACTTAAGTTTAATTTTATAAAAGATAGTGGAATTTTAGAATACCTAAATGGTAAGGAAATTTTACTTTAAAACTTTTAAAGGAGTTGATTAATATGCCAACACCACATAATGAAGCAAATTTAGAAGATATTTCTAAAACAGTTATTATGCCAGGAGACCCACTTAGAGCTAAATATATTGCTGAAAACTTTTTAGAAAATGTAAAATTAGTAAATAAAGTAAGAGGCATGTATGCATTTACAGGAAACTATAAAGGAAAAAAGATAACTGTTATGGCTTCTGGAATGGGAATACCTAGTATGGGAATTTATTGTTATGAATTGTTTAAATTATACAATGTAGAAAATATTATTAGAATTGGTTCATGCGGAGCATATAAACCAGAAATAAAATTATTTGATATCATTTTATCTGAATCAGTATATACTGAAGGAAATTTTGCACTTACTTTAAATAATGAAGACCGCCATATTATAGAAGCAAATAAATATTTAAACGAAAAAATTATTTATACTGCAAGTAAGAATAATATTAACCTTATAAAAGGAAATACCATATGTATTGAATGTTTTGATCCTTATATAACAGATATTAATAAATTTTTAAATAGGATTCCTAAAAATTTTAATCCTATAGGTTGTGAAATGGAAGCTTTTGCTTTATTTTATACTGCTCATATCTTGAATAAAAAAGCTTCATGCTTAACTAGTGTTACAGATTCTAAATATATAAAAGATGTTGCAACTCCTAAAGAAAGGCAAACTGGATTAAATAATATGATAAAATTAGCTTTAGATACCACATTAATTATTGATTAATATATTGTTAATTAAGTGTATAAATCCCTATTAAATAATTAAACTTTATAATTATAAATTTAAAAGGATAATGTTCTAAGTATCCTTTTATTTTGATTTTCTTCTTTCACCTTTTCTTCTATCTTCACTTACCTTAGAATCTTTTTTTCTTCTATCTTCTTTTCTTCTATCTTCAAATATCTTTCCCGATTTATCTGTAACCATCTCATCACCTCTCTTGTAAGGGGATGTTTCTTTCTCCCCACTCTTATTTATTTAATTTGAGGAACACCCCTCCTTCAATAGTATTTCTCATAGTCCGAGAAATGTCCCTCGTTTTAAAGATAAGATACATCCCATCCTTGAATCGCTGATGTTTCCAGTTTTATTTATGCTATACCCTTTGCCATTTATTCGTAAGGATACATCTTTTATTTCATAATTTAGTACATTCCATCCATTCCTTCTGGCATTCCTGTATTTGCATGATTACAATTACATTCTTTTTCTTTCTTCTCTGTTACTACACTTTCTGTTGTAAGTATCATAGATGCTATACTTGCTGCATTTTGAAGTGCCGAACGTGTTACCTTTGTTGGGTCTACTATTCCTTCTTTTTTCATGTCTACATATTCTTCCTTTGCTGCATTAAATCCAATTCCAACCTCACTTGATTTTATTTTCTCTAATATTACAGCACCTTCAAGTCCTGCGTTTGCTGCAATTTGTCTTACAGGTTCTTCCAATGCTCTTAATACTATTTTTGCACCTATTTTTTCATCTTCGCTTAATGTTTCTATTACTTTTTCTACTTTTGGAGCTACATTTACAAGTGCTGTTCCACCACCTGCTACTATTCCTTCTTCAACTGCCGCTTTTGTTGCAGATAGTGCATCTTCAATTCTTAATTTCTTTTCTTTCATTTCAACTTCTGTTGCTGCACCAACTTCTATTACTGCAACTCCTCCAGCAATTTTTGCTAATCTCTCTTGCAATTTTTCTTTATCAAATTCACTAGTTGTATCTTCTAAAGCTGTTTTTATTTGTTTTACTCTTGATTCTATTTGAGATTTATCTCCCGCTCCATCTACTATTATTGTATTTTCCTTTTGTACTTTTACTTGTCTTGCTCTACCCAATTGCTCTATGCTAGTATCTTTTAATTCTAATCCTAAATCACTTGTAATTACTTCTCCACCTGTTAGAATTGCTATATCTTCTAACATTTCTTTTCTTCTATCTCCAAATCCTGGAGCTTTTACTGCAACTACATTTAAAACTCCTCTTAATTTATTTAATACAAGTGTTGATAACGCTTCGCTTTCTATATCATCGGCAATAATAACTAATTTTCCTGATTGTTGCATTAAACTTTCTAGTAGTGGTAATACTTCTTGGATATTACTAATCTTTTTATCTGTTATTAATATATATGGATTTTCCATTACAGATTCCATTTTATCTGTATCTGTTACAAAATATGGTGATATATATCCTTTATCAAATTGCATTCCTTCAACAACATTTAATCCTGTTGATGCTGTTTTTGATTCTTCAATTGTTATTACTCCATCTTTTGATACCTTTTCCATTGCATCTGCAATTAGCTCTCCTATTTCTTGATTATTTGCAGAAATACTTGCTACTCTTGCAATATCTTCTTTACCGTTTATTTCTGAACTAATTTCTTTTAATCCTTCTACTGCTACTGCTACTGCTTTATCTATTCCTCTTTTTATTGCCATTGTGTCTCCACCTGCAGCTACATTTTTAACTCCTTCTTTTATTATACTTTGAGCAAGTACTGTAGCTGTTGTTGTTCCATCACCTGCTACATCATTTGTTTTTATTGCAACTTCTTTTACAAGTCTTGCTCCTACATTTTCATAAGGATCATCTAATTCTATTTCTTTTGCTATTGTAACACCATCATTTGTAATTAAAGGTGCTCCGAAACTTTTATCTAATACAACATTTCTTCCTTTAGGTCCAAGTGTTGCCTTAACTGTATCTGCCAATATATTTACACCATTTAACATTTTCTTTCTAGCATCTTCGCCAAATTTAATTTCTTTTGACATATAAATCGTCTCCTTTTTTATTATCTAATAATTTAAATTGTTGATTGTAGAAATTATTCTACCACAGCGAGAACATCCTCTTGCTTTACTATTGTATATTCTGTGCCTTCATATTTTACTTCTGTTCCAGAATATTTATTTATAATAACTTTGTCACCTTCTTTTATATACATTTTTGTGTCTTCTGTTCCTGATCCAACTGCAACTACTTCTGCAATTTGTGGTTTTTCTTTAGACCCACTAGATAGTATAATTCCGCTTTTTGTAGTTTCCTCTGCTTCTACCATTTTTATAAGTACTCTGTCTGCTAATGGTTTAATCATAATCACATTCCTCCCTTAGATTTTTATTATTTGTCACTTTTGTGGCAAGGAAAGTAACTTGTTTACTTTCCTTATTGCCGATTTGAGCTTACAAATATAATGAAGCAAACTCAACAGGCAATAGCGATTATAGCAACAAAGTTTGAAAGAAAGTATAATCTTCTTTCAAATCTTTAGCAGTCGATTACATCGACTGCTAATAATTTATACCCTTTATATAAAAAAGTCAATAGGTTTTATTAATTTTATTCATATTTTTTGAAATTATGAATTTATGCATATATTTATTAAAAGTCAAACTTTTAAATTTGACTCTTATATAAATTATTATTTTTTATTCTACTTCAAGATTTTCTATTATTATTCTATCATCATTACTATATTTTCTAATTTCATCTGCTCGATAAGAATATATTTTGTATTCATTATTATTATCAAATCTAAATATTAATGCTTTTGTATAATCATTGTCTATCTCTTTATGTCTTTCTTGTATTATTAGACTTGCTTTACACTCTTTTAGCGTTTCAAATGTAGTAACAAATCCTATTCCTGTTCCTCCATCTTCTTTATGAGTAGTTATACTCTCTAAGCCAAGTTTTAGCAGTGTTTCAATTTCAAATTCTATTCCACTATCATATATGCAAAGTTCATAGCAATTATCTTTTATTCCTAATATTACTAAAATGCTTTTATATTTATTATCACTAGAATTAACTGCTATAATAGCATCTCTAATATGGTCTCCTATTAGCGTTTCTAATTTATTTTTAGGTATTATATTATTTACTAACTGATAGATGTTTTCTTCTACTTGTAATTTAAAATCAATATTATTGTTATAGCATTCTGTTTGCATATATTTAAACATATCATCTATTTCTGATATATCTGTCAGTGGCAATTTAGACTTGCCTTTTATTTTTTGTAAGTTTTCTGAATACTCATTTGTTAAAGTGTCTATTCTATCTAAAACTCCTATTTCTTCTCCCGCTTCTAATGTCATTTCTTTTACTTTTAATTCTAGTGCCTTTTGCCTGTTATAAAATTCATGATTTAATTTACTGATACTAAATTTTTCCTCAGACAATTTATTAATAATTTCTTCTTTATCTTTTATTTCTTTTTTGTATTCTTCAATTGTTCTTTTTAACAGATTTTGTTTGTAGTACATAATAAAAGCTTCCTGTATCATAACTATCATAAATATACCTAGAAAAATAAACATTATAAACATGTTCGTTGCTGTTTTATGATAGTAATTTCCCAATAAACAATATACATATATTATTATTGTACTTATGTTAATAATAATTATATCTATATATTCATTTTTATTTTTCAAAAATTCAAAACCTTTAGAAAATCTTTTTATTTTGAAAAAAAGAAAAATTAATAATCCTTGAAACAATGCAATTAATACACTATTTATAATATTGTTTTCTATATGAAAAATAGTATATATAATAAATGTAAAGGCCACAGCTATTCCAAAAGCTATTAAACATATTGCCATAGAAACCAATATACTTAGCATCGAATATGTAATTTCATATCTCTTTAATAATTTTATAAAGCAACTTATTAACATATACATAATAAATAAAGCTATTGTTGTATTTGTATACTTTTTTATTGCTATAAATACTGTTGATAATAATATAGATTCTAATAAAATAATTAAAATTGTTCTTTTGCTATATTTTTTGTTTAATAATTTTATATCTATTAGCATTGAAAATAGCACTATAAAAAATGTTTTTATTCCTGAATTAATTAAATTTATATCCATATATATGCATCCCTTTATATTTTAAGATACATATATTATATAATCAAAAAAAGCAGCAATCAATATACATATTTGATTTCAATATGTTTAATTGATTGCTGGATACTATTTTTATAGTCCAAACCAGTATGCTAACCATTCCCAGAAGCTCATATAACTCACCTCCATTTAAATTTTTCTATAAGAAAAAAATATCACTTATACTTGTTTGTATAAGTGATTAATGGAAGTTCAAAAACTTTACATTAAATTACATTTTATTACATAAAATTACTTAAAGTTGCTTTTTTATCTTATCTGCATAATAATACATAAATTCTGTTGGAGTTGGTACTCCTGTTTCATAATTTATTTTCGCTGTATAATAAGTAGTTAAATCTTCTAATGATGAAATTCTCCAAGCATGTAAAATAGCATTTTGCATTGCTCTACTAATAGTACTATTTGATTTTTTATATTTGTTTACTAAATATTGAACTACTGTAACTTTATGATTAAAATTTTCATTTTCTATTATATATAGTATAGAATCATGTAAGTATTTTCTTCCTTGAAGATGTGTACTAATTCCTATTAAATCTAATTCTTTATTAATTTTTTCAGATATTATATCTTTGGTATTAATATTATCTTCTTCTATTTTATCTTGTGTAACAATATTATATCCTCTTACTAATAATATTGTATTAATTACATTTTCTTGTGAATAATTATTTTGTTTTTTATAAAATATAAATTCTACTCCATTTTCATGAAGAAACTCATATACTGAATCTGAACATATATTTGTTGTTACTACTATTTTTGGCATAATAGTTAACTTTAACTGTTTTAACTCTTTTAAAAAATTAAATCCTGTTCCAGTTCCTTTATTTAGCTCTAGATCTAATATAATCCCTTCAGGCATATACTTTTTTACATATTTTAATCCTTCAACATCAGATCCAGTCATTGCAACAAATTCTATATCTTTTCTTGCCTTGTTTATTTTCTTGTAAATATCACATTCTTTTATATCATCTTCTATAAGTAATAGTTTCATTGGTTTGTTTTCTTCCATATCATTGCTCCTTATATTGACTTATTTATTGTTTATATAGTATCACAAAATATAATAATTTTGTATTGTTTTTTGTCACTTTTTATATTTTTTAATCATCTAAAATAAGTTTTAATAATTATAAAAAGAGGTATTTAAATGAAACAAGAAATTGGAAAAAGAATAAAAAATATTCGTGAAAAAATGAATATGACAAAAGAAGATTTTGCAAAAGCCATTGGTATATCAGGTCAGTATTTAGGTATTGTTGAACGTGGTGGCAGTTGCTTATCTGTAGAAAAGTTAAAAGCTCTTTGTGATTTAACAAATGTATCTGCTGATTATATTTTGTTTGGAAAAGATAAAGATTTAATAAATACTACTAAAAAAAATTTATCTGAATTTAGTGATACTCAAATAGAAACAGGTTGTAAAACATTGAAAGAATTAGCATTATTTATTAAATCAATAGAATAAAATTGAATATATTACTTTGTTTTTGAAAATATTATATTGACATTCTTAAACTCACTTGGTAAAATATGGTATGTAAATTACCAAATTTTGTAATAGGAGCGATTATTATGTTTAAAAATGTCAACTTATTTATAAATAATTCTACTACAAGATTTTTTAGCAAAAAACCTTGTAAATCATTGGAATCTGTTAGGAATAATAAAGAATACACTTATAATGAAAAACAAATAAATATAATAACAGATTTATTAGTAGAACATGCTGATGTTCCTAAAGAGCTAGTTGATCTACTTATAGATTCAGTTAAAAAAAATGTAGTTCTTGAATATGAAAATTTAAAGTATCCAAAAGTATAACTATTCTCTAGCATAGCTAGGGAATTTTAATCTGTTAAACAGTATAACATATATTTTTATAATGCTTTACTAGTCTGTCAATAGTTTTATGTGCATTTTAATTCTACATTCTGTTCTCCTACTATTTCTTTAAATGCTTCAAATATTTGTTCATTAAAATAAATTGCACCACATGGCTTTATTTTCCCATTATCATTTACTTGAATAGCAATATTATTTCTATCTCCTGAAAAGAATTTTATCGCACCTCTTAATTTATCTTTTTGTGTTTCAGAAATGTTTGTTATATTTAATGTTAAGATTTTTGGGTTGTCCATTTTAGTTGTTTGGCAAAAAAGGGGTCTGTCCCCTTTTTTGCCATTAAATTCTGTTATGGTGTTTGCAACTATCTTTACTGGTTCATCTTCTCTTATGCTTAATCTACCATCTATTAATACAATGTTTTCTTCTAATAATATATTTTGTGATTTGCTGTAGCAACTATCAAAAACAATTATTTCTGTACTTCCATATAAATCTTCTACTGTCATAAATGCCATTAAAGTATTTCTTTTTGTGTATTTCTTTTTTATAGAAGTTATAATTCCCACATATTTTACTTGTTTTCCATCTTCATTCAGATTACTGTCTTCATTCATTTGTAGCATTTGAAGCGTATTTATTGTAGAAATTTTTTGTATATCTTCTTTTATTTTATCCAATGGATGCCCTGATATATATATACCAAGCATTTCTTTTTCCATTGATAATAGTTCTTTTTCATCGAATTCTTTTAATGTTGTGAAACTATATTTCATACTTTCTATTTTTTCATCTTCTGTATTTCCTAAATCAAACATAGTAACTTGCCCTTGCATTGTTTTTCTAGATGTATCACTTATGGTATCTATTATTCCCTCAAATGATGCAAGAAGTGTACTTCTTGTTTGCTCAAATTCATCAAACGCTCCTGCTTTTATTAAGCTTTCTATACATTTTTTATTTACAGATTCTCCTGACATCCTTTCACAGAAATCTGCAAAGCTTTTAAATTCACCGTTTTTTTCTCTTTCTTGTGCAATTGAATCAACTACTGCATTACCTACATTTTTAACACTTCCGAAGTCCAAATCTTATTTTATTTCCATCGACAGTAAATTTAGTATAACTTTTATTGATATCTGGTTTTAAAATTTCTATTTTTAATCTTTTACACTCATCTATATATTCTGGTACTTTATCTAAATTACCTAAAAAGCTATTTAATGTTGCTGCCATAAATTCAGGTGCATAATATGTTTTTAAATATGCTGTTTGATAGGCTACTACTGCATAAGCAGCAGCATGTGATTTATTGAATGCGTATTTTGCAAACTCTGCCATTTCATCAAATATTCTATTTGCATCTTCCTTACTTATTCCATTTCTAACACAACCTGGAATTATAACATTTCCATTTTCATCTGTTTGCCCATTTATAAAGTTTTCTCTTTCTTTTGCCATTACATCTAGTTTTTTCTTTCCCATTGCACGTCTTACTAAATCAGCTCTTCCGAAGTGAGTATCCTGCTAGGTCTCTTACTATTTGCATAACTTGTTCTTGATATACCATACATCCATAAGTTACATTTAGTATAGGTATTAGACTTGGATGTGTGTATTCACTATGCTCTGGATTTAATTTATTCTTTATATATCTTGGTATCTGATCCATTGGACCTGGTCTATATAAAGAAACTCCTGCAATTATATCTTCCAAGCTATCTGGTTTTAATTCCTTCATAAAGTTAGTCATTCCCTGACTTTCAAATTGAAATACACCAGATGTATTTCCACTTCTCCAAGTTTCTTCAAAAACTTTTGGATCATTCATTTCTTTATCTATCTTAACATCTATTCCTCTACATTTTTTTACAAGTTTAATTGTATCTGATATTACAGTAAGAGTTCTAAGTCCTAAAAAATCCATCTTCAATAATCCTAATTCTTCTAGAGTTGTCATTATAAATTCAGTAGATATTGTTCCTTCATTTACATATAGTGGAACATAGTCTATAACTGGATCTTTTGTAATAACAATTCCACATGCATGAGTAGATGCTTGTCTTGGCATACCTTCTAATCCCATTGCTATATCGAGTAATTTTCTTGTTTCTTCATCTGTTTCATAAAGATTTCCAAGTTCTCTATTTTGTTCTAATGCTTTTTTTATAGTAATATGAAGTTCATTTGGTATCATTTTTGCAAGTTTATCTGCTTCAGCATATGGCACATCTAATGCCCTTGCAACGTCTCTTATTACCATTCTTGCAGACATTGTTCCAAATGTTATAATTTGTGATACATGATCTCTTCCATATTTTCTTCCGACATAATCTATAACTTCGCCTCTTCTTTCATAGTCAAAATCTATATCAAAATCGGGCATACTAATTCTTTCTGGATTTAAAAATCTCTCAAAAAGCAAATTGTATTTTATAGGGTCTATATCTGTTATTCCTAATGCATATGCAACAATTGAACCTGCTCCTGAACCACGTCCAGGTCCTACACTTATTCCATTTGTTCTTGCATAATTAATAAAGTCCCAAACTATTAAGAAATAATCTACATATCCCATTTTTTCTATTACTGATAA
>CANRDJ010000022.1 GCA_947629355.1 uncultured Clostridia bacterium | reverse complement strand
GCTATTGTATGTCCTACCATTTGTGGATATATAGTAGATGCTCTTGACCAAGTTTTAAGAACTGATTTTTCCCCTGTCTCATTCATTGCTTCTATTCTTTTTAATAACTTTTCCTGTACAAAAGGTTTTTTATTCGCCATTATTATTACTTCCTCCTTTTAACGATAAATTTATCAGATTTTTTATTTTTCTTTCTTGTCTTATATCCTAGTGCTGGTTTGCCCCAAGGAGTAAGTGGTCCTGCGTGTCCTACAGGTGCTCTACCTTCTCCACCACCATGAGGGTGATCTACTGGGTTCATTACAGACCCTCTAACAGTAGGTCTGATACCCATATGTCTTTTTCTTCCTGCTTTTCCAAGTTTTATATTTCCGTGATCAGCATTTCCTATTGTTCCTATTGTTGCTCTACATCTAGAAAGTACTAATCTCATTTCTCCTGATGGAAGTCTTATATGAGCATAATCTCCTTCTTTAGCCATGAGTTGTGCTTCTCCACCTGCTGTTCTTACTAATTTTCCACCTTGTCCTGGATTCAATTCTATACAGTGTACCATAGTACCTACTGGTATATTTTCTATTGGAAGACAATTTCCCACTCTTATATCAGAATTTGGTCCTGACACTACTTTATCTCCATCTTTTAATCCAAGTGGTGCTAAAATATATGCCTTTTCTCCATCTTCATATTCTATTAAAGCTATATTGCTTGTACGGTTTGGATCATATTCAATTCCAACAACTGTAGCTTGAATATCATCTTTTTTACGTTTAAAATCAATTATTCTATATTTTTGTCTGTTTCCACCACCTTGATGTCTAACTGTTATTCTACCATATGAATTTCTACCTGCATTTTTCTTCTTTTTAGCAAGTAAAGATTTTTCTGGTGATTTTTTTGTTATTTCATCAAAATCTGAAACTGTCATGTTTCTTCTTGATGGTGTATAAGGTCTAAAATGTTTAATTCCCATTTTTATCACTATAGGAGCTTTGAAAAACTTCGTCTTGCGTTGTCAAACTTCATTCAAAATTTTTCGATGTACCTTTGCACTATCTCAAAATTTCTCACTTGTTTTCCTAGCATTACTAGTTTCCTAAATCTCCTCTCCTTTCTTTCTTTTTTATTTGTGGAATTTTTCCTGCTCCACTTAAGCAGATATTTATTTATTATCCCAGTTTAATCTGGATAATTTAATTATTTTTTGCTTTGATTACGCACCCATGAATTCGTCAATAGAATCTTTATATTTTTTATCAACTTTAACTTCTTTTCCACCTTTTGTTAAATAAGTTTTTTCTGATGGATCTGTATCAATTGTAACAATTGCTTTTTTCCAGTTTGGTCTTTTACCACTGTTTGCTCCTACTCTTTTTTCTTTTCCTTTAACTGTCATTGTATTTACATTTAAAACTTTGACATTAAATAAAGATTCAATAGCGTTTGCTATTTGAACTTTTGTAGCTTTTTTTGCTACTTTGAATGTATACTTTCCTTCTGCTATACTACTACTTGATTTTTCTGTAATTATAGGTTTTACTATTACTTCTTCTGGTAACACTTAAGCATACACCTCCTCTAAGTTTTTAACGCTATCTAATGTTAGAACTAGTTTGTTATATTTTAATAAGTCATAAACATTTATCGTATTTACTAAACTTGTTTTCACTCCTTCGATATTTTTAGCTGATTTTTGTACATTTTCATTTTTTTCTGGTAAAACTATTAATGTTTTCCCTTCTATTTTTAAAGCATCTAATGCTTTAACCATATTTTTTGTTTTTATTTCTTTAAATGATAAGCTATCAACAACTACTAAGTTGTTTTCTAATACTTTAGAACTTAATACTGATTTAATTGCTAATCTTTTTTCTTTTTTATTTACAGTATAACTATAGTCTCTTGGTTTTGGTCCTAAAGCTATACCACCTTTAAACCATTGTGGTGCTCTTATACTTCCTTGTCTTGCTCTACCTGTCCCTTTTTGTTTCCATGGTTTTCTTCCACCACCAGAAACTTCTGCTCTTGTTTTTGTATTAGCTGTTCCTTGTCTTTGATTAGCCATATAGTTAACTAATACACTATGTACTACTTTTTCGTTTGGCTTAATACCAAATATTTCATCTTTAAGTTCTATATCGCTAACTTTCTTACCTTCTATATTGTATACATCTATTTTAGGCATTTTTCTTTACCCCTTTCTTATTTACTTTTCACAGAATCTTTTATTTTTAATATTGCTCCTTTATTTCCTGGAACACTTCCTTTTACTAAGATTACATTTTTATCTAAATCTACTTTTACAACTTCTAAATTTTGTATTGTAACTGTATCCATTCCCATATGTCCTGGAAGTTTTTTACCTTTAAATACTCTACCTGGTGTTGAAGTAGATCCCATTGAACCTGGTCTTCTATGATACATAGATCCATGACCCATAGGTCCTCTTGATTGTCCATGACGTTTTATAACACCTTGGAATCCTTTTCCTTTACTTATACCTGTTATATCTACTTTGTCACCTGTTTTAAATATATCAGCTTTTATTTCATCACCTACGTTATAAGAAATTTCTTCTAATCTAAATTCTCTTAAATACTTTTTAGGTGTTGTATTTATTTTTTTAAATTCTCCCATTTTTGGTTTCGTTAATTTACTTTCTTTAACATCTCCAAAACCTAATTTTACAGCTTCATAACCATCTATATCTTTTGTTTTAATTTGTAATACTGTACATGGTCCTGCTTCAATTACTGTAACTGGAATAACTTTTCCTTTTTCATCAAATATTTGTGTCATTCCAAGTTTTTTACCTAATATTGCTTTTTTCATATATTAAATTTCCTCCTTATTACTATTGGCTAGTATTATACTAGCTTGGTCTTAAGGCAATTTATGTTATAAGTTTCTAACTTCTAACTTCTAACCTCTAACCTAAAGTTTCATTTCAACATCTACACCTGCTGGCAAATCTAATTTCATTAGACTATCTATTGTTGTTTGTGTTGGATATAAAATGTCAATAACTCTTTTATGTGTTTTCATTTCAAATTGTTCTCTTGAATCTTTGTGTTTGTGTGGAGAACGTAAAATTGTTACTATTTCTCTTTTTGTTGGTAATGGAATAGGTCCTGAAACTTTTGCACCTGTTCTTTTAGCAGTATCTACTATTTTTTCAGCAGACTGATCTAAAACAACGTTGTCATAAGCTTTAAGTCTTATTCTTATTTTTTCACTTTGAACAGTTTTTTTAGTAACTTTCTCAGTTTTTTCTTTTTTAACTGATTTTAATTCAGCTTTTGCCGTAGTTTTCTTTGCTGTAGTTTTCTTTGTTGCAGTTTTCTTTGTTGTAGTTTTTTTTGTTGTAGCTTTCTTTTCTACTTTCTCTGCTTTTTCTGTGATTTCGTTTTCTGTTTTTGCCATTGTTAAATTCCCTCCTTATAATTTGTTGTGGTACTTTTACTATTTTTAGTTTATACTTTATTTTAGTAAAAATATACCTACGCCTTAATGCCTTAGGAAAGTTCTTAACGCACCCTGGTGTTTCTTTTTAAAACATTTTTTTAACCTAAGTAACATTACTTATTATTATAGTTGTGACTTAGGGTAAGTGTGCTTTTTTAAACTTATCCGCCTAGGTCTTAAGCCAAGACATACTCTGCGAAAGTTCCCTCCATTTCCTATTTCCGTAGGAATGTAGCCACATTTCGCTTCATCGCAAATCTACACGCAAATGGTATTATACAACACTTTCAATACATATGTCAAGAACTTTATACATTTTTTTTAGTTAATGCATGTACAAATGCCAACAAAGGAAATTTAAAAAATGAAAAAGAGTAGATTAATTAAGTATATTAATCAATAAAAAAGACCAACTAAACTATACACCAAAAAGTAAAGTTTAATTGGTCTCTTACTTAATATATTTATATCTCAATTTTAGGCTGATATTTTTCAAGCCACATATTTACTTGGCAAAGATATGCCATAAGTTGTGGTCCTGTCATTAGCTGACCAAACCATGGTCTTGTAAATGCTTTCCCATCTGTTTCAATTATATCCATTATATATTCTCTATTTAGCAAATTATTTATAGGAGAATTTTTATTATACATTATTTTCTTTAATTTGTTTTTTACTGCTGATAGATATGTTGGATTATGAGTTTTAGGATAAGGACTTTTCTTTCTATCTACTATTTCATCTGGTAATAGGTCTCTTACAACATACCTTAGCAGTCCTTTTTCCCTTCCATTTAAAGCTTTTATTTCCCAAGGAATATTCCACATATATTCTACTATTCTATAATCACAAAGTGGAACTCTAAGTTCTAATCCACTTTGCATTGACATTCTATCTGATCTATCTAAAAGCGTCTGCATAAACCAATTTAAAGTTAAATATGATATCTTTCTCTTCTCTGCTGTTTCTTTCGAGTCAGTATCTAAAATATCTACATTACTTAGACTTTCTTTATATCTATAATCTATATATTCTTTTAAATTAACTTCTTTAGTTATATTTGGATTTAATAACTTTTGCCTTTCGGAAATAGCAATGGACCATGGGAATGTATTACTATCTAGAGCATCAGATCTAAAAAACCATGGATATCCAGCAAATATTTCATCAGCACATTCACCAGATACAGTAACCTTTGCTTCTTTACTTATGTTTTTACAAAATAGTAACATTGAAGAATCTACATCAGCCATTCCCGGAAAATCTCTTGCAATCATTGCATCTTCTAAGCTTTCAGCAAGTTCTGGTGTATCTATAACTATTTGATGATGATTCGTATTGAATTTTTTCCTCATTACATCTATATAATAATTATCTGAGTTTGGTTGAAAATCACTTTTTACGAAGTTTTTATCATTATCAACATAGTCTACTGAAAATGTATTTAATTTTGGCATATTATTTTTTTTATAATAATTACTTGCATATGCAACTATTATACTAGAATCTAATCCTCCAGATAGCATTGCACATATAGGCACATCTGATACCAACTGTTTTGATATTGAGTCTTCTAATAAATACCTTATTGTTTCACACGTTTTACCAAAACTATCTTTATGTTCTTTACTTTCTAGTTTCCAATATCTTTCTATATGAATGCCTGATTTATTAAATAATAAAAAATGAGCTGGTTTTAATTCATGTATATTTTTAAATATTCCAATTCCAGGAGTATGTGCTGGTCCGAAGTCCAAATAATTCACATATTCCTTGTTTATCAATACTTACCTCCACCTTTGGATAACAAAGTAAAGCTTTTACTTCCGATGCAAAAACTATTGTACTATCTATAACTGTATAGTACAACGGCTTTATTCCAAACTGATCTCTAACTAAAAATAACTCTTTTTCTTTATCATTCCAAATGGCAAAACTAAAAATTCCATTTAAATTCTTAAGAACGTCTGTTCCAAAATGAATAAATGCTTTCAATAACACTTCTGTATCAGAATAACCGTTTAAACTCATATCCTAAATCCTGCAATTCCTGCCTTATTTCGTCTTTGTTATATATTTGCCCATTATATACAATAGTATAAGTTGTATTATTATACCTTGCACTCATTGGCTGTTTTCCATTTTCAGCATCTATTATTATTAGTCTTCTATGTCCTAAATTTATATTTATATCTGTAAAATATCCTTCTTCATCTGGTCCTCTCTTTTGTAATTTTGAATTCATTTCTTTTACTATATGTATATCTTTAGATATATCTCTTTTTAAATTAGCAAATCCTACAAAACCGCACATAAAAACCTCCATACTATAATGTTTTTTATTCATATTTATAGTATGTAATTTCTTTTATTTTGTTACTGAACAAAGCGACGTAGTCGCCCTTTGTTCTTGCCGATTTGAGTTTGCGACTACAAGGAGCAAATCTCAAAGGCGATAGCGATTATAGCATTTTTGTTGTATAGAAAAATCTTTGATTTTTCCTATACAACAAAAAAAGTACCCTTTAAGATTACATCATAAAGGGTACAATTAATTCTAAATACTAACAACAATTTTTCTTTTTACAGCATATTAACATTATAATTCTTATCACTAATAGTATTAGCAATGTTACTAAAAATAATACTATTGCACCAATACCTAAGAATGTTACTAGTCCAGTTAATGCACCTACAATTAGCCCAATTACAAATGCTAATAATATTGATATAATAAATATTACTAAGTCTATACAGCATCTTCTTTTTTTATCTTTTTTGAAGCATATATCTACTTGTGGTTCCATAATACAAAAGCACCTCCTATTATGCTTATTAGGATATACTATATATTATGACATCTATCTACTTTTTGTGACATTAATTTATTTCTCTGGATTCCTTTATCATTAAATCACCAAACACAGCATAACCTGTTGTCGGATCATTTACTAATACATGTGTTACTGCTCCTACAAATTTATTGTTTTGTATTATTGGTGCTCCACTCATTCCGTTGTACTATTCCACCTGTTAATTCCAATAATCTTGTATCTGTTACTTTTATAAGCATACTTTTATTATTAACACTATTATTTCTATATATTTTTGTTATTTCTATATCATATTCTTCTCTTAATCCATTTTCTAAATCTAATAATATTTTAGCTTTTCCTTCTTGTATTTCTTCTCTATTTGCTACTTCCATTTCATTATTACTACTTATGCTTAACTTACTACTATTTGTTATATTACCATAAATTCCAAAATCAGTATTTATGCTAACATTACCAATTGTTTCTCCGATTTATTATGCTTCCTTTTATTTCTCCTGGAACTCCTTCTTTTCCTTTTACTATTGAAGATATTTTTGATGTTACTAATTCACCACTAGATATATTTATTAATTCTTCTGTATCAATATCTAGTATTCCATGACCTAATGCTGCAAATTTATTAGTTAATGGCTCATAATAACTCATTGTTCCTATTCCTGCTGCTCCATCTCTTACCCATAATCCTAATTTGTATTCGTCATCTTTTGTTTTAATTGGAGCTATTGTTGATATGAATTCTTTCCCATCTCGTATATATTTTATATCTAAACTTTTTCCTTTTGAACTATTTACACTGCTTAATAATTCAGATGTTGATGTAATTTCTTGCTGATTTATTTCTACAATCATATCTCCTTCTTCAATACCTGTATTTTCGTAGGGTTTTTGACCTTCTATTTCAGTCATTCCTACAACTAATACTCCACTTGTATATAACTTTAATCCTACTGAATTTCCAAGTGGTATAACTGTTGTTTTAGGAATCGTATTTATTTCTACATCTTTTACATCTATCAAATTAAATAAACTTAGTGTTACTTTCTTTTTTTCTATTCTTTTTTCACTATTAATTTTACTAGATGTTTCTACTGTGTTATAGTTATTAGTATCTTCTTTTAACGATATTCCTAAAATTAGTCCTAAATTTAATTCCTCACCTTGAAATAAAATAACGTCATTAGGTATAGCTGTAATATTAGTTACATACACTAATAAAACTATTAAAAATATTATTAAACAAATTCTTAAAAAAATCTTCTTCATATAAAAATGGTCACCCTATTTTTAGAATAACCATTTTTTTATTTTATAATCTAAATATTTTATTTATAATTTTTCTATCTTTTCTTTTGTAAGGCCAGTTACTTCTATAATTTTATCAATTGGAATATTTATATTTTTTAATTTTTTTGCTATTCTTTCATTTTTTTGTTTTCCAAACAACATATGAAATACTACATCTAAATCATATTTTTCAATATATTTCATTCGTCAAGTTTCGATAATTTATCTGAATTCATGTGTTATATATCTTTCTCTTGAAAGAGCTGTCTGATATGCTCTGTTATGTGCTTTTCCTTCATCAGAATCTTCTTTGTAGCCTTCAAACAAGTCTCTCTGAACTATGCAGTAATAACACGCCTGTCTAGTAGTAGAAGCATCAATATTATGTTTATAATAATATTTAGTTTCTTCTCCTTCAGTATAAGATTTAATTACATAATCAGTATTTCTATATCCTATTAAGCTTGTGCCTGTTAATTTTTTACAATAAGGCATATGATAATACCCATCACTTCCGTTTAAATATATTTCATCCGGATTTACATATTCTTTATTTATAGTACTTGTTGCTACAACATAGTTGTTATAATATTTCATTCCAATCGGAAGATTTTGTACAAATGTTATCATTGACACATTTCTTAGAATTTGATCCCAATCTGTCTCAGATAAAACTGGTAATTGATAGTCTCCCTCTGAATTACGACGACTATAGCTTGTTATTGCTTGATTTAAATTGGTAATTAATGCTTGTTTTATTACATTTCTTTTATGTTCTGCAAATATTGAAGTATCACTTTCGGGATTAGTATCAAAAAGCTTTTCAGTTGAACCTCCATATAGTTCTTCCTTATTTACTGGATTTCCATATATTCGTTCTAGCTCCTTTTCATTTACTTGCATATTCCCAATAGTTATATCATCTAATTCTTCATAAACCCACTCTGAAAAATTTTTTGCTTCGTAATAGTAATTTCTCGCACTAATATCTTTTTTTAACTCATCAGGAATTGTTGTTCCAGTATATTCTGTTCCTTTTGTATCACTATAAAACCTACTTGTATCTACTGTACCCTTTCCTGTGTTTAATGGTTTGTAAATAGGTTCTCCATTATCAAGAACTATTTTTTTATACATTGTGCTCTTATCTTCAAGATTAATTCTTTCTCCTGTAGTACTTACTTGAAATAGTGTATCTCCATCAAAATATACTTTAGTATTATCTGAAGCATATATATATGTACAATTATTTTTAATATAACTCGTACCATTATATGTATAAGAAATTGTTTCATTTAAAGTTTCTCCGCTTTCGCTTGGAGGAGTAGCGTTAGTATCGATTAAATAACCTGATCTTATTTGATATGTCCCATTAACTGTTCCATATATAGTAATATAATTATCTAATGTATAATTTACTACTATATCTGTATCTTTATCGTCACTTACATATCTTGCTGAATATGATGTAAATGGTTTTAATATATGTGAATAGTCTGTTTTAGCATTATTTGAGTCTAAAGTAAATAATTGAGTTACAGTAGTTCCATCGCTTTTTGTATAAGAATATGTACCCTCATTTTTTCCATCATCAGCTAGATACAATATTTTGCCTTCATCTTTGTCATCCCAAGTATATCCTGATATTTTAGCTTCTGTCATATTTTTTGTCAAATTTTTAGTCATACTAACACCTAAGCCATTTTCATTTTTTACAATTTGTTTTGTTTCTGCTGGCGAATATATATAGTATCCATCATATAAAGTAACTGCAATAGCAGGAATATATGATAGGATTCTTTCTTTATTTGCTCCTCCAATTCCTAAATTATTGGCAAAAGAAGTAGTAAATGTATTAATTGAAGCCATAACATCTCTACGCTTTGAATTTGCTACTGATGAATAATCTCCATTCCATTCAACTGTGTTTATTTCAAAAGCTTCTATTGCTGTTTTTGTAGCCTCCAATAATTTTGAATTATATGAAGTTTGCATATTAATTGTATTTAATTGTAGTGATACATAATATGAAAATACTAATATAATTGGTATTATTATTATTATAAACATAACTGATAAATTTGATAATTTCACATTGCCACCTTCTTTTGTGTATTATAAGGTTTGAGGGACAAACCTTAGCTCATAGATTAAGGCATGTCCCTCGTTTTAAGGAAAAATGAGATTTGAAATGGTTATTTTCTTACCAAATATCCATATCATCTCTCACTTTAATCTTCCTTTATAATTACTTACCTGCGTTTACTACCATACTTGAACTACTTGCTGCAATTTGATAAGTTCCTTGTCCTGTAACTTTGTATATAAATGACCTTAAAGATTGAGCTATTGTTTTGTTTGTATTTTTTGCTGTTATTATTACATTATCTCCCTTCTTTAAAGGATAATTTTGTTTTTCTGAAATTTTCCCCAATATTTCTGAAGTAAATGTTGAGTAACGTTGATTTTCTCCTATTAAATCTCCTGCAGTTAAAACAGATTTTTTACCAGGATTTTCATCTAAATGTTGTACTTCTATTTCAACATCGAATGTATTACCAGTTGCATTTATTTTTTGAACATAAGCATCATAGTCACTTAATTTTATTGCACCTGAAGTTGATATTGTATCAACAAATTCTGATGTCGCTGTTTGAACTACACTTTGTGCTATATCATCATTTCTTTCTGTCACAGACATAAGTGGAACTATAAACATTAACATTGCCGCTAAAAATATGGCTATAATTGTTATTAATGTATCACTCATATTAATATCCTCCTTAATATGTTTATAATAATTAATAGTGAATAATGAATAGTGAAAATTATATTTATTATTCATCATTCATTATTAATTATTAGTTTATATATCTTTGGGTGGAGTGTTTTACATTCTCCACCCTATTCTTCTAAATACGGATAATATGTAATATATACTTTTTTATCACCAGATGATAGAGTTATTTCTGATCCATCCGTACCTATATCATATATACCACTATAAGGTGCTTCACCAAATTCTTCTTTAAAAGTAGTGCCTCTTTCGATACCTCCATACTTCTTTAATAAAACTTTATTAATAAAATTTTTTAAATTTTTATCTTTATCTTCTTCTGAATTTAGTTTTGGATTATTAGTATCTATTTCTCCATTATCTTTTATTACTGTTTCACTTCCACTATTAAAAATATATTCTTCTCCATCCAATTTTAATGTTACAGATATTAATTCATCACGATATCTATATAATGTTGAAATAACATCCGTTATTGAAACTATTCTGTTTTTTTCTTTAGAAGCTAAATTATTATAAAAATTAGTTTCATCACTATAATATAGAACATTATCAGCTGTTGATTTAGCTTGTGATATAACAGAAAAAGTAACTGTAATTGCAAGTACAAATACAAATACTGCAAATGCAATTTTTAAAGCATCTACTGCATTTTCCATATTTAATTACCCAGCCAGTCTATTATTGTATAGAAATTGAGTCAATATATCCACTTTCAGATGTAATTGTTGATCCACCTAAAATTGAAGTTCCAGTTAGTGCAGCACCTTCTCCATTATAATGTAAAGTAACATTATAATCTTTTGTAGAAGAAATGTTATTTTCAGCTATAGAAGAATAAACAATTATCAAATGTGATTTATCAGTTGTATTATTTGCACGAACTTGAGAAAGCAAATTTTTTACTTGAGATCCTTTTATTTTGCCTTGATATGAAGTAAACTGGGCATTGAATGTTTGAATATTCTGTGAAGCCATTTGTGATGCTCCTGTAGATGTTATGTCTTGTCCTGATCTAATTAAAATTATACCTACAGTTATTAATAGTATTGATATTAATATTGCTCCTGCAATGATTAAAGCCTTTGATGCATTCTCCATAATATTTTCCTCCTTTGAAATTTAATTTATTTTTCTTTAGTGGTTTACACTAAAACATTGAAAACTAATTAATATAATTCTTCAAATATCATTTTTGATATTTTTCCTGTTTTTTTATGATATTCTATGCTTGTACATTTAAATTTAATTAAATTAAAGTTTTTAACAAATTCTGTCATTTCATTATTATATATTTCTTCCATAGGATATGTTTTATCTATTGTTGTCATTTTTAAATCAATTTTTATGCTATTCTCAGCATTTTCTATATAATATCCTTTTTCATCTTTTTGTACATTGTTTTTTTCATTTTTATCTACTGCCTTACCAATCAAACTTGCAAGGTCTGTTCCTAATATTTCTTTATTTAAATATTCTTCATATTCTACATTTTCTTTTTTGATTTCAGTTTTTTCTGCCCTCAGATTTATTAAAGCTGTACATGTAAGACATATTATGATAAAAATTACTGCGAGTATTATTAAAAATGTATTTTTCATATATGCCTCCTTCTTTAATTATACTGTTTTTTGTTACATTATGCAATATTTTTTTATTATTTTCTAATTTTTATGTTTCCATAAAAGTTATTTTTTCTACTAATCTACTATATGAACTTATTATTGCCTTGTATGTTTTACCCATATTATCTTTTACTTTTCCAGCCAATTCATCACTTGTTTCCTTTTCTAAATTTTCACCGCCTAGTTTAATTTCAATTTTTTCATCTGTCTCAATATTATAATCCCTAACGAAATTAGTAAGTGTAACTATTTCTTGAATAGAAATATCTTCTCTTCCTTCAAATTTTGTAAAATTTCCATTAAATTTTTGTATTTCTGTTTTCGATAAAGTTTGCTCATACGATTGACCTAAACTACCATAAGTAGTAAATAGAAATACTGCTATTGATATTATTAGTATTGCTATTAATACTCCACCTGCCATGAGCAAGGCTTTTGTTGCATTCTCCATAGTTTTCTCCCTTTAATTCAAATTTGTTTAAACCTTATTGAATCTATTCTTCCATCTTTATTACTATCTTCCATAACTTCACATGTAAAAATTGCCGTTTTTAATCCTTCATTATCATTTATATTTATTGTACTTCCATTTTTATCTAAAACTGTTACATTAACCTTGTATTGCTGGTTATCATTATATTTTATATTGTTATCTTCTGCTTTGTTTACAACTGATATTACATCTGTTCCATACATTCTTTGTTTGTTATAAGCTTCATAACTTTCATTAAATTCTACTATTTCTTGTGTAGCTGCTACTCTATCTTGTGATTCAGCAAAATCAGTCATATAGCCAAATACATATACTAATAATGCTAATGTCATCATTGCAATAAGTATTCCTCCTGCGATTAATAATGCTTTTGTTGCATTTTCCATAAGTTTCTCCTTTGTTATTATTTATAAGATTTGATGAACAAACCATTATCGGTAGAATAGTTTTGTTTTCTATTACATCATTGTTGACATGGTTCCAAATGCATTGGTCATGCTTAATAAACCTATTACTACCAATGGTACTATTAGATATCCTACAAATAGTCCTACTAATGGTGTAAATCCAATAGCTTTCCCTATCATACCTTTCCTTTTTATTAATCTTTCATTTGATTCTTTTCTTTTTTCTTGATAGTATTCTCTTTCATTATCTAGTTCGTCAAAGGCTTCATGAATTGGTATTTTTTCTACTGCTGATTGAAGCCCCTCAACAATACGTATCATTTGCTCATTATTTATATCATTTTTTAGTTCTTCTAATGCCTCCCAAGCTCCTGCCTCATAGTCATTAACGCATCTTGTTATCGGTTCTCTAAATATATTAGAATACCTTTCGAGCCACTCTAATATCATTTCAACACTTACTCTTTCTATTTTCATGAGCATTAATATAATTGTTTGAAACTGCATTACTTCGTTTTCTATCTCTAGTCTTCTCATGATTTTTTGGAATATTAGTAACCATTTAGGTGCACAATATCCTCCTACAGCAAATACACATGCAAGTAGCCATTCAAACCAACTTAAATATTCTTTGTTTATAATTTTTAGTTTTTCTTCTATCCTTTTTGCAGCCTCATCAATTTCTTCGTCTGTTGCATCTTGATAATATTCAGAATATTTTACTTCTACTCTTATTTCTTCTAATGTTACCTTTTTATTTTTAAATTTATCTAAGAAATAATTATCTTGATCTGTAAGTAACATTGCCTCTTCTTCTTCTTTAGCGGTCATGCTACCTAATATATTATATTCTGATGTAGGATTTTCATAAATATAATCAATTGCTACATTATGTACTTGATTAAATATAAATAATGATACAAAAAATATAGATATACATATTACAATTCTATTTACATAGAATGCTTCCATTTTTTGTTTACTAGCTGCATCTTTTAATAAATTAACATCTTTTTTATATTGTTTTGTTCCTTTTTTTGGTATGAATAAATCTATTATTTTTCTTGCTACTTTATTTTTATATAGTTTCATTTGCCAACAATTATTTGGATCTTTGTAATCATTATTTCTTGAAGTATTATCTTTAAGTTTTCTTGTTAATAAATAACATATAAATGTTACTATAACTAATAATAATTGTGCTATAAACCCCAATTTTCCATTATAAAAGCTAGACGTAAAAGAAAAGTTTGATACTGCCCAATTTTTTAGTGGTTCCATACATAATACAGGAACTATAGCTATTACTGATAAACTTTGGAATACATAATCTAATTTATCTCTTTTTAATATTTCTAGTTGCATTTCTTGTGTAATATTATTTAAGTTTTTTAAATATAAAGATGCACCATTACTATCTGTTCTATCTCCAAATTCTCTTGTTAAATATGAGATCCCTGCAAATTCTTTTAAATAACTATTTGGTGCTACATCATAATATTTTTCTAACTCCATTTCTGGATCATCTGATGTTAATATTTCATATATTTTTTCTCCCTGTCTTGATACTTCTAATTGATCCCTTTGTGAAACATCATATATTGCTTCTTCTACCATATTAAATTCATGATATGCATGTCTAATTTCTGCAAAAAAACCTACCTGTTGTTTTAATAGTTTTGTATCTAACTTATCTACCATTCCTGCCATTATTGTTTCAATTAGAAATACTTCAAACAATAGTAATATAGCTAATAATAGAGGGTCATTATGAGTTAAAATTATTATAAATAATGTAAGTGGCATAATTATTAGCATAGCATTCAATATTATTTTAGCTGTTTGTTTTCTTGTTAAATATTCATCATCTACATTTATTATTTCTAGTTTTCTTCTAAGTTTAATTACATATCTATTTAGAAATGGTATTCTTATAAAATAAATGTATAATTTTTGATATAATATATCTGAAGTGAATTTTTTTTCTTTTGTTCCTTCTCTTAATTGCTTTATTCTTTTAAAATCAGATTTATTTATCATTTTTCGCATGATGAAATAGGCTATTACTATAAGTACAAATAGCCCACCACTTATTCCCATTATATAAAATAATATTTGGTTTGACATGGTTTTCTTTCACCTCCAACAATGTAAGGAGACACAGCTTATCTTTTGGTCACTTCCACTTTTGGGGAGCTATGTCCCGTACTTGCAGATTAGTGATGTTAGTTTTTATATGTATCTGCTAATTGATTTTTCTTTAAATCTTTTTTGGTCTTCCTCTTCTTTTTACTTGTTTATCTACACCTACAGTTGCAGATACGGGAATTGCTTTTTGTGAACTCCCCCAATTTCTTTCTACAAATTTATCGAATTCTTCTACATCTGACTCATCCATATTGTTACGCATTTCCTTTAAATTGTAATCAGATATTTTGTTTGTTATAACATATTCATCATTTCTATATTCCAATATATTTACATATTTATATAGTTCTCTATTTGTAACTTTAGAAAAATAATTTGTTGCATTGTCGATAAATTTATCCATTTTGCCTTCTAATGTTTTTTCTTTTCTATGATCATATGTATATTCATTTTTGTCTTCTACTGGTATACATTCTGTTATTCTTTCTATGTAACGTCTTCCTCTAAAATCCTTTACTAAATGTATATCAAAATTCAATACTTGTACAACTTGCTCTTCTGCTGTTTTTTCATCAGTAAATACTCCTGACCTTAGCATTGAGTTACGAAGAGCTGTAACTAAATCTGGAAATGTTTTTGCATGGTGTGTAAATAATGTAAATTTACTAGCTACTTGGGCAGATTGAATCATCCATGATGCAACAGGGTCTGTTGCAACCTCACCAATAATGTTAACACTACCATCTGTTTTCTTTTGAACGTCCAAACAATCTTGTCCTGAAATTGTTTCTGTCTCCCTCATTGATAATATGTTTCTTGTTGGATAAATTTTTCTTAAATGCAACTCAAATGCAGTTTCAGTAATACGAAGATTCATTGTTTCGTATATGTTTTCAATCATAGCCATTAGCATTGTCGTTTTTCCGACAACCTTGCTCACCAGTAAGCGATATAATTCTTGCTCCTTTTACTAAGAATTTCAATAAATCTATAGCATCTTCTTTTCCAGGTATTGTAACAATTTGTTCTAGTGTTGCTCTCTTTACGTCGAATTTTCTTACGAAAAAAGCCCATGTTTCAGACATTGATGGTCTTACAACAACAACACGAGAACCATCCTTCATTTCATTAATCTTATATCCATTAGTATCTGATAATTGTCCTGGATTATTGTATTTATATATGTTTTGGCATACCCTTTTTAGTTCACTTTCTTTTCCAAATGAAAGGAATGCTAAACGAATTGATTTACCTTGGAACATTATCCAAATGCTATCACATGCCCTTGGAACTTTATGTTCTGTAATTTGATTTAAATAATCTCCATCTGTTTGTGCAACTTGACTTAAGAAACTTTCTGGAAGTCCAGATACTCCGACCCGATACTCCATCTATATTCATATCCCTTATCTCATCAATACTGCTATATCCTTTATAATGTTGATATATTCTTTGAACTAAAACATTTAGTTTATCTTGGAAAGTTAATGTTAAGTTTTCCTTCTCAAATATTTCATCTATTTCTTCTTTAGTTATTACATAACATGGTTTTGCTTCACCTGCTACATATTTTAATGTTGCTAAATTATATTTTTTTATAATTTGAGTTAGTGCTTCATATCCGAAGTCCTTTTTATACATATATATTAAAATATCAAATTTATCTTGTGATGTAAGAAGTGATGGAATATCAAATGGTATAGATTTAGATATGTTCACTTCTGTAACTCCATATTCTTTAAATAATAAATCATATATTAACTCTTTAACATATTTTTTATCGTTAACATCCCCATATGTACAGCCTTTTAGTGCTTTTTTTAATTCGTACTTTTTAGCTTTTCTTCTTTTTAGTTCTTCTTCTGAAAGTCCTATATCATAAAGATTTACTTTTGTAATTTCGTCTAATCTCTTTTTTATAAATTCAGTCATTTTTTCAATAGTATATGTTTTATCATCTACATCTATGGTTTCTTCTTGTGGTGCATTTTTATTTTTCTGTATAAAATATCTAATTAATACCCCTGCTAATATTAGTACAACAAATGTTAATAAAATATTTGTAACATTCATCTTTATGAACACCTCTCTTACATCCTCATTTGTAATTCTTGAAGCTTATAAATAATTCGTTCTGCTGTATTTTTCACTTCTTCAATAAATAATGCATTTTTATCTTTTGGATTGATTTTTCTAAACTTTATAAAAAAATCATCTACTGTGCCTTCATTACACGCTTCAAAAAATAGTGTGTTATATGGTATGGCACAAGCTTTTTCGCGCTCTTTTATGTATCTAGATACATTTTTTATTGAGTATTTTGAATTTTTATCATACCTTCCCAAAAGTGGAATAACTGCTTTATCCCTTAATATCATATTAGTTTCTTTTTCATTTAAATAATTATTAAGTACTCGAATTTTTTGTGATAAACTAGGTATAATTAAGTCTGATATTTCTAATAAAGAATTAATTATATTCTCACCTAGTCCATTATCAATATCTATAAAGACCAAATCATAATATTTACTAGCAATTTTAGCAATATCTTTAAATACCTTTTTATTAATTTCATAATCTGACATTTGAGCATCAGTATCTGTTAATAATTCTAATCTATCTTTAAAAACTATTCTCGTATAATTTGTTATTATTTCAGGTGAAGTTTTGTTACTAAGTATTGCCTTTGCAAGTCCAGTAATTCCTGATGCTACATTTGCTTGTAAACGTTCTTTATGAATTAAACTTATTGTTTTATCTTCTTGCCAATAGCAATCTTGATAAGAATAATCATTATATTTAGTGTCCAAAATTAGTATTTTATAATTGTGTTGTATTGCAAGAAATGTAGTAATTGCTACTAATGATGCTGTTTTACCTGTTTCTCCTTTTCCATTACTCCAAAATGATACTATTGCCATTTTAATTCTCCTTATATATTTTTCATAATTTTTCTTAATTTCCCAGATTTTATTTCTGGTGATATATCTTGAGCAAGCATATACAAAGAATCCCTATATTGATCACTTAAATTTCTGAATTTTATTTTTGATATTCTCTGGTTTTCAATTATTGCAGTTAAATCCCCTTGGTCATATGGGAAATATATTTTTTCTTTTTCCCATTCAATAGGAAATGAAAGTGATAAAAAATTTAAATATTCATCATTTTCTTTTATAATATCTCTTTCAAATAGTATTTTTGTCATTTTTGTTTTAGATTTAATATTACTAATAATCTCCACTCCTTTTCTTAGTGAATAATTATCAAATGCAGTAATAAAATATAGTTTTTCTGCATTAATCATTTCAAACGAATCAAACATTTCTGCTGCATCAATATCTATTAAAATAATATCATAGTTTAATTCTATATTATCTAAATATTTATTTAATGATTCTAGATCTTCAAATCCAACTGCTATATCAATTTTTTCGTATTCAGTAACATAGAATTTAGTAGGAGCAATAGCAGGTACAATGTATCTTGCTTTTTGTAAAATTGTTGTATCTATAATTAATATTTTTTTTTCAGCTTCAGTTAATATTTTTGCTACATACAGTATTAAATCTGTTTTTTCAAATGCTCCAATAAATCCTATTTTTTTCAATTTATTATCCTCCTATTTTTTATTCATTATCATAACTTGTTAAACCTGATAAATATGCCTCTCTTGCTGCTTTTGCATTTTCTATTTCTTCTTGTATTCCCGTTTCTAAATTACTTTGTGCATTTGCTGAATATGCATTTTTATCTCTATCTATATATCCTCTCATATTTTGATCAAATCTTTCTCTTAATGCATCTCTTGCTTCACTTGCTATATTTCCATTAGCAACTATTAAATTTTGTACTGCCTCTGTTGGTGTATATGTTTTTATTGCTGCATTTTGCATACCTGGTTCTACATATTGTATAGCATATAGTTTTGATGATGTCATTATATATGCTTCTACAATAGCACTTTCCATCATTAAAATTTCACTCTCTGAAAGTTCTAATCCTATTGTATCTCCCAATAATGATTTAACTTCTTTTTTAGATACAACTATTAAATCTTGTCCATTAGGAAGTGTTAATCTTATGTCAATATAATCACCTTGCATTATTGTAGTTGGTAACATCAACATATTATATTCTATATATCTTGTATCATTTGATAGCTGCTCATTTTCATAAACCAAATTATCTGCTAAAATAGTTCCTGCACTTAAATCTAATTTACTTTTGTATCCACTTGGAAAAGCTGAATCTACCCATGTTTCTTTTCCACTCGAACTTGTAGTTTTAGTTTTAGCAGCAAATGCTCCTACTGGAACTGCTTTTTCTGTAACTAAAACTGATTCAACTTTATCTAAAGTTATTTCTTCTCCAGATTTAACATCTGCTTTTAATCTATAAGCATATGTCATAACTCCTTCTTCTTTTTCTTTTTCCTTTTCTTTACTTGACAGTAAAAAATATACTAATCCTCCTATAATCGCACATATTACAAGCGTAATTATCATACCTAATAAAAATGAATTTCTTGCTCTTTTTTGCATTGGATTTGCTACCATATTAAATTCCTCCTATAAAAACAAAGTAATTTAATTTTATTTTACAACAAAATCACCTTAAAAACAACATTTAAGGCGATTGTAATTTAAATATAATACATTTGTAATATTAATGTAATAATTAATGTATGTATTTGTCTATTGCTTCTGCTACTCCACTTTCATCATTTGTTGCAACAACTATATCTGCTATGTTTTTCATTATAGGAGAACTATTTCCAGTAACAATTCCAATTCCAGCATTTTCCACCATTTCCTTATCATTTATATTGTCACCTATTGCTATTACTTCTTCTTTTGTAATGTTCAAAATTTTTATAAGTTTCTCTATTGCGGTCCATTTATTTACATTTTCATTTGTGATTTCAGTATAAAAATATGAAATTTCAAAATCATCAGTTCCATGTTTTATAATTTTTTTGGACATATGAGCAACTTCTAAAACATCAATACCCCTAATAGTTTTCAATTTGTTTATTATACTTTTAAAAATCATTTTGTCGCTATCACATATTGTAAATTTTAAAAAGTCTTCTCCTTGATATTTATTTATATAATCATATAAATTTTCTATAACGTTTATTTTTATTTTTTTATCTTCTGGATTTTTTTTATTTTCATTATTATAAAATAAAATATTGTAGTTTAATGATTTCGTTAATATTGCATTATTTGTATATATATTATAAAACATACTGTTTTTTTCACATATATCTATAATTTCTAGGACTTTCTTTTTAGTCATATAATTGTTATAAATTATTTCTTTCTTTTGAATATCATAAATTGTAGCTCCATTTCCAGATATTAAATACTTATCAGAATTTATTTCATTTGCAATTGGTAAAATTGCTTTTGGCATTCTTCCTGAAGTAAGAACAACATTAATATTCTTGTCAATAGCTTTTTGTATTGCTTCTTTGTTTCTATTGCTAACTTCGCCATATGAATTTAATAGTGTTCCGTCGATGTCAATTGTTATTAATTTGAACATTTTATCATGACCTCCATAATATTTTTTACTATTATATACGATTATATATCATTAATTTATTTTTTTACAACATATAACAAAAAATTAACAAAAATTTCTAGTTTAAAAAAGTTTTTAATGCACATCATAATTATTGAAAAGCAAATATGCTTTTAAATGATTTAATTCATATCCTAGGAGGTGAAAATAATGGCAACATCAAATTCAAACAGAAGATTAGTTCCAGAAGCTAAAGAAGCTCTAGATAAATTCAAATATGAAGTAGCTTCAGAAGTTGGAGTTAACTTAAAAAACGGTTACAATGGGGATATATCATCTAAAGACGCTGGTAAAATCGGTGGTAACATGGTTAAAAAAATGATACAACAAGCTGAAAGCCAAATGAAATAAGTTTA
>CANRDJ010000021.1 GCA_947629355.1 uncultured Clostridia bacterium | reverse complement strand
ACAGTATCTTAGATAAGTATATCATAAGTCTTATATAGTGGACTTTAAATACTATAAATATATAATACGAGGAAGGTTATTAAAATTAATAACTTTCTTTTTTAAATCTTCTAAAGGTACAACTCTTAAAGTATACCATAATTCTACCAACAGTCGATTGAATAAAAAATGTAATAGTGTTAGAATATCTATCAGAAAAGTATAAAAATAATATGAGGAGAATTTCATGGATAGTATAAAATTTGGTAAATTTATTGCAGAGCTTCGAAAAGAGAAAAAAATGACTCAAAAAGAGCTTGCTGAAAAATTAAATTTAACAGATAAAGCAGTATCAAAATGGGAAAGAGGTTTAAGCTTTCCTGATATAACAATGCTGAATCCATTGGCTAAAAATTTAGGTGTAGATATTTCAGAACTAGTAAATTGTGAAAGAGGAAACAAAGAAAAAGTAGATGTAGAGAAGGCAGTTAAAGAAGCTATAGAAAAGATAAATAAAACAAAAGAAAAAAGAGAAAAACGAAATATAAAAATAAAAAGAATTACTATTGTGGTATCAATTATAGTATTTATACTTTCAGTAGCCCTTCAATGTGTATATTTATTCCTTAAAAAAAGACATGGATATGAGTACATAGTAGATAGTATGCCATGCCTTGTAAATCAGGTAATATTAATTTCTGCTTTTCTTGTACTTCTTTTAGGATTTATGAGAAAGAATAAAATAAAAAATATAATAGTAATACTAGTATTTACTATATTATCAATTATAAATATTGCATTTGCTATTAATAATGGATTTACAAGACAAAGCATAATTACTTTTTCTAACGATTTTTCAAACCAATTAGTGCTTAAAAAAGATAGAAAAACAGGTGAAACATATTTTTATAGAAATACAAAAATTTTATTTGCAAAACCAAGTGAACAATTTTCATATGCAGTAGAAGGAAAAATAAAAACAAAATGGCTTACAACAGATATTTGTTCAATTACTTATGAAGATGCAAATGGCAATTTAAGAGAATTTGTTGCAACTTATGGGGATAGAGGAGATGGCTCATATTATTGGGTATCAACAACAATGCATGGGAACTGGCAACATTTTACGAAAAATGGTGTTAGCACAAAATTAATTTCAGACTCAAAAGGTATAACTATAAAAAAAGAAGGAGAAAGTCATACTTTTGAAAATACTGACATAAAACAATTTGGAACAATAGCAATTGTTTTATATGATGAAGATATTCCTAAATATGTAATTGCCTTAAATAAAGACTGCGAGCTAGACAGCATAACAGATATTATAAAAGATGGAGGAACTATTACTCTTTTTGAAGTATCAATGGAAAAAACAATTCCCGAAGTTTTAAAATGTATTAATTATAAAGGAAATCTGCAAGATTACAAAATAGTAGATATGGATTCATATCATTACAGAGTAAATAATGGTATTTTATATGTAAAATATGATGATGAGATTGTAGAAGTTCCAGGAGAATATTCGGAGATGCTAAGCAGTTTTAATGACGATAATTATATAATATCAAAAGAAAAAACAGTATTCTTTTATAATGATGATGATAAAAAATATTTAGTATATTCAGACGATATGGGAAAAACTTGGAATAAAACAGAGCTTCCTAAAAATGAAAGTATTGAAAGCATACAATTTATAACAAAAGATATAGGTTTCATGTTAAGATTTAATGATGTTGCAATGACGCTTGCGAGTGGAAATATATATAAAACTACAGATGGTGGAAAGACATGGACAGTTGCAAGCAGTGGCATAAGACAAGGCGATAGCTATAGCTTTTCTACGGGAAGCAGAATGAAATTTATTGATAAAAATTTAGGATTTGTAACAAAACCTTCAGTTGGTACATATTGCGAATTATATATTACAAAAGATGGTGGTAGAAATTTTGAACAAGTAAAAATACCAGTAATAAATGAAGTGTATGATTACTATGAATTACCAACATTTTATAATGGAATTCTTTATGTAGAGATAGGTCAAGGAAATGATGGCGACTATAATGGTGGAGACACTGTAACATATTATTCTAAAGATAACGGAGCAAATTGGTTTTTAAAGGAGGAAAATTAAAGTGAAGAAAAAAGCAATAATCATAACAATATCTGTAATAGTAGTTGTAGCAATAATAGTTGGAACATTTATAATATTAAATAATAAAAAAAGCGAAAATTTAGATGAAAAATTGAAACAATATTATGCGTACTTAAATGAGCATAATTACGAAGCAATGTATGAAATGGTAATATTAGATGATAATATTTCAAAAGATTACTATCTATCACGAAATAAAAACATATATGAAGGAATAGATGCCAAAAACATACAAATAGAAATTAAATCAATTGAAAAAGATAAGAATGCAGTAAAAATTGCATATAATACTAAAATGGAAACTAGCGCAGGAAGTATTGATTTTGATAATACAGCAGAATTTATAAAAGATGAAAATAAAGAATATAAAATAAATTGGTCATCAAATTTAATATTCCCAGAGCTTAATAATGAATATAAAGTAAGAGTTGGGAAAGTTCCCGCAAATAGAGGAGAAATATTAGACAGAAATGGTAAAGTACTTGCACAAAATGGAGATGACGATAGGGTTTATCCATATAAGAAAGTGGCATCTCATATAACAGGTTACATACAAAGTATTACAGCAGAAGAATTAGAAACTTTAGAGGGAAAGGGGTATAATAATACTTCTATAATAGGAAAGGCAGGCATAGAAAAAGCTTACGAAGATAGGCTAAAAGGGACTGAAGGCGTAAAAATATATATTGAAAATGATGCAGGACAAGAAATAAGCACTCTTGCAGAAAAAGAAGGTAAGAGAGGAGAAGATATAAAACTTACAATTGATATTGATTTGCAGACTAAATTGTATGAGAAATCAAAAGATAGTGAGGGATTTTTTGTAGTAATGAATTATAAAACTGGTGAAATTTTAGCATTAGTTAGCACACCATCTTATGATGCAAATAAATTTATAACAGGAATGACAAACGAAGAATGGGATGTTTTAGCAAATAACGAAGCGAAACCTCTATACACAAGATTTACAGAAAAATGGTGTCCGGGTTCTACATTTAAGCCAGTAACAGCAGGTATTGGACTAACAAGTGGAAAACTTTCAGCAGATGATGAGTTTTATTACACAGGACTTTCTTGGCAAAAAAATGAAGATTGGGGAGATCATAAAATAACAACACTTACAGGATATAGTGGCAAGAAAAATCTAAAAAATGCAATAATATATTCAGATAATATTTATTTTGCACAAGCAGTATTAAGAATAGGTGAAGAAACTTTCACAAGTGGGTTAGATAAAATAAAATTCAATGAAGATATAGGTTTTGAACTAGGACTTGAAAAATCACAATATTCAAATTCAGAAAATATAACAAGTGAGAGTATACTTGCAGATAGTGGATATGGGCAAGGACAAATTTTAGTAAATCCAATACATATGGCATCAATATATTCAGCATTTGCAAATGATGGAAATATGATAAAACCATATTTAGAATATAAAGACAATAAAACAGTAGAGTATTTAGTAGAAAATGCTTTTTCAAAAGAGGCAGCAAACACAGTAAAAGAAGCATTAATAGAAGCAGTAGAAAATCCTAATGGAACAGGACATGATGTTAAAGTAAATGGAGTAACAATTGCAGGAAAGACTGGAACAGCAGAACTAAAAGCATCAAAAGAAGATAGTGGAGATACTTTAGGATGGTTTAACTGTTTTGCTATAGACAATGATAATCCTTTATTAATAGTAAGTATGGCAAAAAATAAAAAAAGTACTTATTTAAAAGCAATAATTAAAACTCTATTTTAATAATATTTAATAAATCTCTTATGTAAGAGAGCTTGTAGGACTTGAAAAATTATGTAAAATATTGTATAATATCTACATTACTGAAAGGTCAGCAGTAATAAAAATATTGGTATTATAATATCGAAAGGAGAAATTTTCATGTCAAAAAAGAGTAATGCTTTAATTATTCATGGCGGTGGACTCGTGGATCCTTCAAAACATGTATTGATGCGGATAGGTAAGAATTTATCGAATTCAAAGGTTTATGACAAAAATTTCATTGGAAATTATAGCTTTGAAAGCATTTATACGCCAGAATTCATTCGCGAATACAATGACGAATTGGTAACCGAGGTAAGAGAAAAAAGAGGTACGTGGTTTGGTACGTGTAGAGGTATTGACTTATGCAATCAAGATTTATTCAAAAAAGCAGTCACTTGTTTGAATGAAAAAAACATCAAGACAATAATTGTTGTAGGTGGAGACGGAAGTTCAAGACAAGTTGCTGAAATAGCGGATAATTTTGCGAAAAAAGGCATAAACATCATTTTTCCTATTCCACTTACTATTGATGGCATTAATGGGGGACTTTCTATTGGTATCAATGAAGCGGTGAGTGAAAGTATTCGTCAGATTGAGAACATTGCATCGACATCTCTTCAAACAAGGGATAATGAAGCATTTGGTGTAGTTATGGTTGAACTGCAAGGTGGAAATCGTGATGATATTATTGCAAAAGTTTTACAAAGGATTTATTTATCTGGGAAAGTTGCAGATTATAATATTCCAGAACTTCTTTTGCGAGTTATACCTGCAAACTTTGAAACCAATGAATATAAGCTAATTAATGAAATTAATCAGTCAAATAAACGGACATTGGTGCTGATAAGTGAAGGTTCTAAAATCAATATATCTGAACTTACTAAAAAGATAAAACGTAGAGTCCGCTCATTGACTGTAGGGTATTCATCTCAGTCTAACAATATGACAAATGAGGAAGATATTGTCTTCTATAATAAATGGATTGATGAAGCTTGTTCCATTATTGAAAGAAAACCATATGATTCCTATTGCTTGGCTAATGTTCATGGAAATATTTTAATAGAACCAATTGATTATTATGCAGTTCTAAATCCTCGTAATGGTCAAAAGGCAAATTTACCTAAGGATTTGAATGTATTGCTTGGCAAGTATATGTCTAATTAGCAAAAAAATGAAAATTTCTAAAAATCACAAGACGGACTTTAGTTAGTGCGTCTTGTGATTTTATATTTTTATGTATTGCATAAAAAATCTCAAAACTGTCAAAAATATGTACAAATTACATATTGAGGTGAAGAGATTTTGAATAAACACGAATATAAATATTTAAATATAAAAGGAACAGTATTAGATAATTATCAACTTCAAAATTATATGGAGAAGATAGCAAGCAGTCATGAAATAAAAAGTAATTCAGAGAAATACACATATCCAGTTCCAAGACTAAAAGATAATTTTAAATTTATAGAAAAAACTTATGAATTATTAAATGAACACTTAAAACTTAAAATAGATATAAATCCAGCAGGAGAATGGCTTTTAGATAATTTTTATATTATAGAAGAAACATATAAAACAATTATATCAGAAATGAATTTAAAAAAATATAAAAACTTTCCAGGAATTGCAAACGGTATATATAAAGGATATTCAAGAGGCTATGTTTTAGCGTCAGAAATAGTTGCGTATACAGACAATAAAGTAAATGATGAAGTATTAACTTTGGTCATAAGCGCATATCAGAAACGAAAATTACTAAGTATGGAAGAAATATGGAATCTTTGGATATTTTTAGAAATTGCACTAATAGAGAACATAAGAAATATATGTGAAAAGATTTATATGTCACAAATACAGAAGTATAAGGTAGAAAACATTATAGAAAGACTAGTTGAAATAAAATCTAATAAAAGTCAAATATTTAGTAATATAAAAAGAGAAAATAGAAATTACAATATATTTAAAGAAATGAAATATCCATTTATAGAGTATATGTCATATAAATTAAAAAGATATGGAAAACAAGGAGTTCCATATCTAGAAATTTTAGAAGAACAGGTAAATAAAATGGGTATGACAATTTCAGATGTTATACAAAAAGAACATTATGATGTAGCAATTCTAAAAGTATCATTAGGAAATAGTATTATAAGTTTAAAAGAAATATTAAGAGTAAATTTTTTAAATTTATTTGAAGAAATAAATGGAGTGGAGGATATATTAAAAAAAGATCCTGCAAATGTTTATTCGAATATGGATTATAAAACAAAAGAATATTATAGAAATGAAATAAAGCAAATTTCGGAAAGAACAAAAATATCAGAATTATATATTGCAAAGAAAGCAGTAGAACTTAGTAATAAATATACGGATAAAGATGGAATAGAGAATAGAAAAAAATCTCATATTGGGTACTATTTAATATCAGAAGGGAAAGATGAATTACTAAATACTTTGGGAATAAAAAGTAAAAAACATATATCAAGTATGACTAAAGTAAATAGATATATCTTTTTAATTTATTTTATAACTACAATTTTAACAGGCTTAATGGGAGGATATATTTATTATACAAAGAAGAATATTTTTATTTCAACAATTATATCTTTAATTATGTATATACCTATATCTGAAATTGTACAGCAGTTTATAAACTATGCTTTAAACAAAAAAGTAAAGCCTACCATAATTCCAAAGATGGACTTTAGTAAAGGTATTCCAAAGGAGTATGCAACATTTGTTGTAATACCTACTATTGTAGATTCAAAAGAAAAAGTAAAAGAGATAATGAAAAAACTGGAAGTCTATTATCTAGCAAATAAAAGCGAAAATTTATACTTTGCTCTTCTTGGTGATTGTACTTCTAGCAAAAATGAAAATGAAAATTTTGATGATGAGGTAATAAAAGCAGGGTTAGAGGAAACAGAAAAATTAAATAAAAAGTATTTACAAAACTTTGATAAAAGTTATCCAAAATTTAATTTTGTGTATAGAAAAAGAACTTGGAATCCTAGTGAAAAATGCTATTTAGGTTGGGAAAGAAAAAGAGGACTGCTATGTCAATTCAATGATTTTTTAGTAGATGGCATAAATAAATTTAGAATAAACACAATTACAAATTATATAGCAACACTATCTAAAGAAAAGGTTCAAGAAGGAAATACTTCAGAGTTAAAGTCAAATCTCACCTCTCAAATCTCACCTCTCATATCTAATAGAATCAAATATGTTATAACATTAGATGTTGATACAAATTTAAGTTTAGAAACAGGTCTAGAATTAGTAGGTGCAATGGCACATATTTTAAATCAACCAATATTAGATAAAGATAGGAATATTGTAATAAATGGATATGGGTTAATGCAGCCAAGGATAGGTACAAATTTAGAATCTAGTAGAAAGAGCCTATTTACAAAAATATATGCAGGACCTCGGGGGGACAGATTCATATACAAACGCTATATCAGATATATATCAAGATAATTTTAACGAAGGAATATTTACAGGTAAAGGAATATATGATTTAAAAATGTTTCATAGAATATTATGTGATGAAATTCCAGAAAATACGGTTCTTAGCCATGACTTATTAGAAGGTAATTATTTAAGATGTGCACTTGTTACAGATATTCTTCTTTTAGATGATGTTCCTAGTAAATATAATAGTTATGCATTAAGACTAAGTAGATGGATTAGAGGAGATTGGCAAATTCTAAATTGGCTTAAAAATAAAATAGAGATAAAAAATGGAAATAGAAAATCAAATACATTAAATGTACTTTCTAAATTTAAAATATTAGATAATTTGAGAAGAAGCCTTATTCCTATTACGGTTTTTTTAGGGCTTATTTTATCAGCTATTTTAAAAATATTTACAGATATGAAAGTATGGGAAATTGTAGTTTTAAGTTTGGTAGCATATAGCTTTTCATCTATACTTGATGTTTTGAATTATATTATATTTAAAAAAGGAAAAGATTCAAGATTTATATATGCACATAAAAGCATATCTAAAAGTATAAGTTCTATAAAAGCAAGTATTTTAAGAGGAATATTAGAAATATCCTTTTTACCACATAAAGCATATATACATGCAAATTCTATTATAAAAACAATATATAGAATGAAAATCAGCAAAATGAATTTACTTGAATGGCTCACAGCAGATGAAGCAGAAAAACAAGCAAAAACAGATTTGATTTCATATTATAAATTTATGTTTGCAAATATAGTATTTGGTATTTTATTTTTAGTTTTTGGACTATTTACCAGGCAAATATCTGCTGTAATTGTAGGTATTATTTGGGGATTAGCCCCAGTATTTGCCTGGTATATAAGTAAAGATATTAAGCAAGAAAAAGCAATAGATAAAGTATCTAAAAAAGATAAAGAGTATATTTTGGAGATAGGTAAAAAAACATGGCAGTATTTTAAAGAATATATTAATGAAGACAATAATTTTTTACCACCAGACAATTATCAAGAGGGAAGAAGAAATAAAATAGCAGCAAGAACATCATCAACAAACATTGGACTTGGAATGCTTTCAATTATTTCAGCATATGATTTAAAATATATAGAACTAGAAGAAACAATAGAGTTATTAGATAAAATGTTCGGCACAATAATGAAACTTCAAAAATGGAATGGACATTTATATAATTGGTATAACACAAAAACTTTACAGCCTCTAACGCCAAGATATATTTCAACAGTTGATAATGGAAACTTTATAGGTTATTTATACACTACAAAACAATTTCTTATTGACAAATTACAAAGTGATATCGTAGGGACTGCATCACAGGGAGGTCCACAGGCAACAAAAATTTCACAAATGATTAAAATATTAGATGATATAATTAATAATACAGATTTTTCTGTTTTATACGATTCAAAAAAAAGATTATTTTCTATTGGATTTGATGTAGAAAAAAATATGCTTACTAATTCATATTATGACTTACTAGCATCAGAAGCAAGGCAAGCAAGTTTAATTGCAATTGCTAAAAAGGATGTCCCAGTTAAACACTGGAATAGTTTAAGTAGAACATTAACAAGTCTTAATAAATATAAAGGACTTATATCATGGTCTGGAACTGCATTTGAATATTTAATGCCAAATATTAATATTAAACAATATGAATCTAGCCTTTTAGATGAATCATGTAAATTTCTGATAATGAGTCAAATGGAGTATGCAAAAAAATTAGGTATACCTTGGGGAATATCAGAAGCAGCATTTAATTTAAAAGATTTTAATAATAATTATCAGTATAAATCATTTGGAGTACCATGGCTTGGGCTTAAAAGAGGTTTAGAAGATGATATGGTAGTTGCACCATATTCTGTTTTCCTAAGTTTAAATTATGTTCCAAGAGAAGCAATAGAAAATCTAAAAGAACTAGAAAAAGAAAATATGTATGATAAATATGGATTTTATGAATCAATTGATTATACAATTTCTAGATTAAAATATGGAAAAAAATATGAACCTGTAAAAACATATATGGCACATCATCAAGCATTAAGTTTGCTTTCAATTAATAATTTTATAAATAACAATATATTAGTAAAAAGATTTATGAATAATCCAGAAATAGAAGCAATAGACATTTTACTTCAAGAAAGAATACCAGAAAAGGCAATTATTACAAAAGAGAAAAAAGAGAAAATAGAAAAAGTAAAACCAAAAGATTATCAAAACTATATGGAATTATCGTATACAAAGATAGATGATAATTTAAATAGAGCCAATGTTATATCAAATGGAAGTTATACAGTATGTACAAAAGACAATGGGGAAGGATTTAGTAAATATAATGGAATATTAGTAAATAGATTTAAAGAAACAGCAGATTACAAACAAGGGATACTATTCTATATAAAAGATGTACAGAATAAAAGAATTTGGGTAAACACACCAATAGACAAAGATAATAGAGGAGATAAATATACTGTATCATTTGCTCCTGAGAAAAATAAATTTGTAAGAACAGATGCAGATATAGAAAGCACTACTAAAATTATAGTGTCACCAGATGATCCAGTAGAGATAAGAAGATTAGAACTTAAAAATAATGGTATGCAAGAAAGAACGCTAGAAATAACAAATTATTTTGAACCAGTTCTATCGAAACCTATGCAAGATTATGCACACATGGCATTTAACAATTTGTTTTTAATATTTGAGAAATTAGAAAATGAAAGCATATTAGTGAAAAGAAAGAAAAGAGAAATAAACGAAAAAGATATATATTTAGGAACAACATTTTATACAGAACATGAAACAATTGGCGAACTTGAAATAGAAATAGATAAGGAAAAATTTTTAGGGAAAAAACACAATTTAATTCCTGAAATGGTAAAGGATTCAAAACCATATTCTCAAAACATGGGACTTGTAACAGATCCAGGGCTTGCAACAAAAAGAACAATAAAAATAATGCCAGGTGAAAAGATTATATTTGATCTGATTATTTGTATTTCTGACCATAAAGATGTTGTCTTAGAATTATTAGAGAAATATAGGAATACTAATGTAATTACAAAAACATTTGAGCTTGCAAGGGCAAAAGTAGAAGCAGAAAGTATATATCTTGAACTTAAAGGAACAGATATAGAAAAGTATCAAAAATTATTATCATATACTATATTTAATAATCCATTAAAGAAATTAATATTAAATAATTTACCCAAAAGAATTTATTCACAAAATAATTTATGGAAGTATGGAATATCTGGAGATTTACCAATAATTTTAGTAAAAGTAGAAGATTTAAATGATATGTATGTAGTGCGAGACATATTAAAAGCACATGAATACTTTAGAAGTAAAAACATAAAAATCGATTTAGTAATTTTAAACAATGAAGAGAATTCGTATGATCAGTATGTAAATTATGAAATAGAAAATGCAATACTAAATAAACAAATGGAATATTTAAAAAATATTTCAGGTGGAGTATTTATAATAAATATAAATCAAATTGATAAAGACGATATAGAACTTTTAGAGTTTAAATCAAATGTAATTATAAGTGCAAAAGATGGAGATATAAAAACTGCTATAGATGATTTAGAAGAGGAATATTTAAAAACAATTAAAAATATAGGATTAGATACAAAAGCAGAATGTATTATACAAGAAGAAACAATTAATAATCAAAATATAGATATTAGTAGTTTAAAATATTACAATGAATATGGAGGCTTTTCTGAAAATCGGATTGGAGTATATAATAAAACTAGATAAAGAAAATAAACTTCCAACAGTTTGGAGTATGATACTTGCTAATGAAACATTTGGAACAATTGTTACTCAGAATTTAGGTGGATTTACTTGGCACAAAAATAGCAGATTAAATAGATTATCAGCATGGAATAATAATCCATTAATGGATTTACCATCAGAAATCATATATTTAAAAGACTATAAAACAGGTAAGAAATGGTCTTTGTCAGATAATATTAATAGTGCATCAAATGAAAGCTATATAACTTATGGATTAGGATTTGTTAAATTTAAATCCAGTCAAAATAATATATCGCAAGAATTGGATATTTTTGTTCCAAGAAAAGATAATGTAAAAATAAATATACTAAAATTAAAAAATTTAGAACCTAATAAAAGACAATTAAAACTTGTATATTATATAAAACCAGTACTCGGAGAGGATGAGATAAAGACAAATGGTTTTATTGAGACAATTAAAGATAATAATTTAATTATTGCGAGAAATTTATATAAAGATAATTTTAAAGAAGTAATTGCATTTATATCAAGTAGCGAGAATATAAAATCATACACAGGAAGTAAAAATTTCTTTATAGGCAAGGGAAACTTAAGTAATCCAGATGCATTAGATAAAGTAGAATTGGATAATTCTTCAGGACTCGGAGAAAACTCGTGTATTGCAATAGAAATAGAAATAGAATTAGAGAGCTTTGAGGAAAAAGAAATAGTATTGCAATTTGGAGAAGAGGATTCATTGCTGGCTGCAAAAGATTTATCATACAAGTATTCAAAAGTATCTAATTGTATGAAAGAGTTAAATGATGTAAAAACTTTTTGGTACGAACTATTAAATAGAGTGGAAGTAAATACACCATTAGAGTCATTAAATATAATGATAAATAGCTTTGCAAAATATCAGACAATTGTATCAAGGTTATGGGCAAGAAGCGGATATTACCAATCAGGGGGTGCGATAGGTTTTAGAGATCAGCTTCAAGACTGTATAGGATTAAAATATATTGATATAGAATTTATGAAAAAACAGATACTCATTGCATGCAAACATCAATTTATAGAAGGTGATGTTGAACACTGGTGGCATGAAGATACAAATAGAGGAATAAGAACAAGATTTTCAGATGATTTATTATGGCTTTGCTATGTAGTATTTGAATATATAAATTATACAAATGACTACAGCATTTTAGATATAGAAGAAAGCTATGTAATAGGAGAAGAATTGCCTGACGGAATTGATGAAAGATATGACGAGTATTTAGAATCGCAAACAAAAGAAAATGTATACAATCACTGTGTGCGTGCTATTGATAGAAGTTTAAAGTTTGGAGCAAATGGTTTACCCAAAATAGGATCGGGAGATTGGAATGATGGATTAAATAGAGTAGGAAACAAGAAAAAAGGTGAAAGCGTATGGCTTGGTTTCTTTATTTATGATATATTAGAAAAATTTATACCAATATGTGAAAAGAGAAATGATATTAAAAGAGCAAATATATACAAAGAAAGAAAAGAAGCTTTAAAAAAAGCATTAAATACAGCAGGATGGGATGGCAGATGGTTTAGAAGAGCATATATGGATGATCGGAGAGCCACTTCGGAAGTATTGAAAACGAAGAATGTAGAATAGATAGCATATCTCAAAGTTGGGGAGTAATATCAAATGCTGCAGATAATGATAAGAAATATATATCAATGGAATCTCTAGAAAATCATTTAATAGATACTGAAAATGGAATTATAAAATTACTTGATCCACCATTTAGTAAAACAAAACTAGAGCCAGGATATATAAAATCATATCTACCAGGAGTAAGAGAAAATCGGTGGGCAATACACACATGCTGCAATATGGGCAATTATAGCGTATGCAAAGCTTGGATTTGGTGATAAAGCAGTTGAATACTATAGAATGGTAAACCCAATTGAGCACAGTAGAACAAAGGAAGCAGCAAAAAAATATAAAGTGGAACCATATGTAATTGCTGCAGACATATATGGAGCAAATAATTTATTAGGTAGAGGTGGATGGACTTGGTATACAGGATCTAGTAGTTGGTTTTGTAAAGCAGGACTAGAAGATATATTAGGACTAAAAGTAGAAGCAGGAATGCTTAAAATAGAGCCATGCATTTCTAGCAAATGGGAAAGCTATAGTATAAGGTATAGATATAAAACAAGTATTTATAATATTAATGTAAAAAACCCAGAAGGAAAATGCACAGGAGAGAATCAAAAGTTTTATTTTAATGGAAAAGAAATAGAAGAGAAACAAATAAAACTAGAAGATAACGGAGCAATAAATGAAATAGAGGTAATTTTGTAAAAGTGGCAAAAAAGGGGACAGACCCCTTTTTTGCCACTTGTGTTTATTGCTTTTTATATTAATTCGAATAATAAACTACCAATTTTAGGGGAATAATAAATTTAATAGTCTAAATATTTTGTCATACTTTTGTAATAAATTTGTAAAAAAATCTTGTCTAAAATTTTGTTATATGATATAAATAAAATAATAAAAGTCGTAATTGAGAAAGGTGGGACTTTTGTGGATAAAATGGAAGATAAAAAAACTATACTAATAGTAGATGATGAAAAACCTATAGTAGATATTTTAGTATATAATCTTGAAAAAGAAGGGTATAATACTTTAGAAGCAACTGATGGTGTAACTGCAGTTGAAATAGCAACTACTAAAAAGCCAGACTTAATTTTACTTGATATAATGCTTCCTAAAATGGATGGATTAACAGTTTGTAAAAAGATTAGAAGTTCATTAAATGTTCCAATTCTTATGCTTACAGCAAAAGATGAAGAAATAGATAAAATATTAGGTTTAGAATTAGGTGCAGATGATTATATAACAAAACCGTTTAGTGTAAGAGAATTAATGGCAAGAATAAAAGCAAATTTAAGAAAATCAGAGATTAAAGATATAGATAATAATTCAAGAGAGGATATAAAAACTAAAAAAATAGTAGTTGGCTCTTTGGAATTAGATTTAGATAAATTTGAAGCAAAAGTTGATGGAGAGGTAATAGACTTAACATTAAGGGAGTTTGAAGTTTTAAAATTTTTGGCAAGTCAAGCTGGGCAAGTAATCACAAGAGAAGTGCTCCTTGAAAAAGTTTGGGGATATGAATATTATGGAGATATAAGAACAGTTGATGTTACAGTTAGAAGAATAAGAGGAAAAATAGAAAAAGATACAGCAAATCCGAAAATCCTTATAACAAAAAGAGGGGTAGGTTATTATATAAGAAACAATTAAAGGTAGATAAATTGTAATTTCTATTGAATTCATTGCATGGATATTTTTGGGTCGCCGAAGGCGGAGACCCTTACAATACCTGCAATAGATTCAATCTTTTGAAAATTCAGGACAGTCCCCTTTTGTTTAACAACAAAAGACGTGACAGTCCATAAAATTTTCTCAAACAAATTACAATTTATTTTTATATGAGGTAAATATGTTTAAAAGTGTTCAAATAAAAATAATATTAATAGTAATTTTATTGACAATAATAATGTTTATAATTCCGCGGATATATATATATTAATCAATTAACACCATTAGGATTTAATACAGAAACATTAGAACAAGCTATATACAAAGAAAATATAATATTTTCAATTATAACTATAACGTATATATTAATTTGTGTAATTATTATTTTATTTGTTTCTAAGACAGTTGTTAATCCATTAAAAAGATTAATAAAAAGTGCAAAAAAAATAGCTGAAGGCGAAGATATTGGAGGAGAAATTAAATATTTAGAAGATACTACATCTAAAACAGAGATAGAAGATTTAGCAGAAGCATTTAATCTTATGACTTCAGGTTTAAGAGAAAATTTAAACGAAGTAACTAGACAAAAGAGACAAATAGAAACGATTCTGCTTCATATGACAGATGGAATTATAGCATTTAATATGGATGGAAGTATAATACATATAAATCCAGCAGCAAGTAGACTTTTAAAAATAAGTTCTAAAGATAATACTTTCGATAAGATTTTCAAAGATTTAAAATTAGATATTAATATGGAAAAAATAATATATTTAGAAAATTGGACATCTACTGAACAAAAGATAAATATTGATGAAATATATTTAAACATATTTTTTGCACCATTTAAAGATGAAAATGATAGACCAGCAGGTGTTATGGTTCTAATTCAAGATATTACAGAGCATGTTAAACTAGACAACATGAGAAAAGAATTTGTAGCAGATGTGTCACATGAACTTAAAACGCCACTAACCTCAATTATGGGATATGCCGAAACACTTGCAACTACAGAATATGATAAAGACTTGCAAGAAAAATTTTTAAATGTAATAACATCTGAGGCAGTAAGAATGACGAAACTTGTTAATGACTTATTAACATTATCTAAATTCGACAATGATAAAACTGACTGGGAAAGAACAGAATTTGATTTAGGAGAACTTGTAAAACAATGTCAAGAAAACCTACAAATTGAAATGGATAAGAAAAAACAAAAAGTAGAATGCTTTGTTACTGCAAATGTACCTTCAGTATATGCAGATAAAGATGGAATAGAAAGAGTTGTATTAAATATATTATCTAATAGTATAAAATACACAGGTGAAGGCGGTACAATAAAAATATATGTAGGATTTGTATATAATGATGCATATATAAAAGTTATAGACAATGGGATAGGAATTCCAGAAAAAGATTTAAACAGAATTTTTGATAGATTTTATAGAGTAGATAAGGCAAGAACTAGAGCCATGGGAGGAACAGGACTTGGCCTTTCTATAGCAAAAGAAATATTAGATAAAAATGGTGGAAGAATAGATATAAAAAGCAAGGTTCATAAAGGAACAGAAGTGGTAATAACTATACCAACAAAGCAGAAGTAAATTCTATCAAAGCAAACAACAATTTATTTAACTAAAATAATTGAAATGTAAATGATTTTAATGTATAATTACTGTTATACGTTAATTGCGAAAGAAGGAATAATAGTGAAGATAGAAATAAGTCCTAAGGCAAAAAATATATTAGAATGGATATATTGCATTATAATTGCTATAGTATTAGCATTGCTATTTAGATATTATATAGGTACACCAACAGTTGTGCAACAACCTTCAATGTATAATACTTTAGAAGAAGGTCAAAGATTAATACTTAATAGATGGGTAAGAACTGTACATGGTAAATATGAAAGAGGAGATATAATAACATTTGAAGCACCAAGTAATCCCGTTCCATCTGTATTTGAAGTTGATATGGATAATCCAATTGCTGAATATGATTATAAGCCAAAGGGAATTTTTTCTAAATTTTCATATTATGTATTAGAATTTACTAAAACTAGTTATATAAAAAGAGTAATTGGAGTAGAAGGGGATCATATAAAAATAGAAGAAGGTAAAGTATATTTAAATGACCAAGAGCTAGATGAACCTTATTTGAGAGAAGGAATAACTACTGAAGGAGGAACATTTAATGATATTATAGTACCAGAAGGTTATGTATTTGTAATGGGTGATAATAGACCACATAGTACTGATAGTAGAACTTTTGGATGTATACCAGTGAAAAAAATAGAAAGTAAAGTATTAATTAGATTTTGGCCTTTAAATGAATTTGGAAAAATAGACTAGATATAATGGTGGAACAATGAATATATTTAATAATATTATTGGAAATGAAAAGAATAAAGAATTACTAAAACATATAATAGATACAGACAATATCGCACATAGTTATATGTTTGTAGGGAAAGATTCAATTGGAAAATCATTATTTGCAAAAGAATTTGCAAAAGCAATACTATGTTTAGATAAAGAAAAACCATGTAATAAATGTAAATCATGCATAGAATTTAACACATACAATAATCCAGATTTCAATATATTAGAGCCTGAAGCAAATTCAATAAAAACAGATAAAATAAGAGAACTTACAAAAAAAGTTTATGAAAAACCAGTTATATCAGATAGGAAAGTATATATAATAAATGACAGTAACTGTATGACAAAGGAAGCACAAAATAGTTTATTAAAGACTTTAGAGGAGCCACCAGAATATGTTACAATTATACTTATTACTTCTAATGAAAACATATTCTTACCAACAATAAAATCGAGATGTACAAAAATATTGTTCAATAGGTTAACAAATGAAGAACTAAAAAGGGTACTACAAAAAGAATATGACTATTATAATATCTCTGAAATGACTTTTAAGATTGCAGAACGGAAGTGTAAAAAAGGCAATAAGCTTAAAGGATAGAGAGAAAGAATATACAAAAATAGATAGAATATTTGGAAATTTAGAAAATATTGATATAATAGATTTAATGGAAGCTAAAGACTATATATTTAAAACTAAAGAAGATATAGAAGATATTTTAAGTTATATAAATTTAAAATTTTTTGATAAAATAAGATTAAATAGTAAATATATAGAATGCATGAAAATTATTGAAGATACTAAAGAAAGATTAATTAAAAATAATAATTTTGATATGACAATAGATAATTTTATTATGACAGTATGGGAGGAAGTAAATGGTAAATATAATAGGAGTTAGATTTAAAAAGCCAGGTAAAATATATTTTTTTGATCCAAATGGAAATAATATAGAAAAAGGAAGTTTTGTAATAGTAGAAACTTCAATGGGAAAAGAATTTGGAGAAGTAGTAGTTCCTAATAGAACTATTCCAGATGAAAAATTAGAAAAACCACTGAAAAAAATTATAAGAGTAGCAACTAATAAAGATAAAAAACAGTATGAAGAAAATAAAAAAAAAGAACAAGAAGCTTTAAAAGTCTGTGAAAAAAAAATAAAAGAACATAAATTAAACATGACATTAACAGATGTTGAATATAAATTTGATAGAAGTAAATTACTTTTCTATTTTTCAGCTGATGGAAGAATAGATTTTAGGGATTTAGTAAAAGATTTAGCAGCGATATTTAAAACAAGAATAGAATTAAGGCAAATAGGTGTAAGAGATGAAGTAAAAAAGCTTCGGTGGTAATGGAATATGTGGCAGAGAACTTTGCTGTTGTTCATTTTTAGGGAACTTTGATACAGTTTCAATTAAAATGGCTAAAGAACAAAATATATCATTAAATCCTTCAAAAATATCTGGAAATTGTGGAAGACTAATGTGTTGTCTAAAATATGAGCAAGAAGTATATGAAGATAAATTATCTCGTTTGCCAAAGATTGGTGCAATAGTAAAAACAAACGATGGAGAAGGAGAAGTTTGTCGGGGTAGAAACATTAAAAGAAATTATAAAAATCAAATTTAAAGATGGTGATGATACTTTCTTTAAAAAATATGAAGCAAAAGATGTAAAAGTTATAAAAGATGTAGAAAAAGAAGAAGAAAAATTAGATGTAGATAATCCAGAAGATTTAAAAGAATTACAAGAATTAGAAAAATTAGAGGAATTGGATAAAAAAAATAAAGATTAGACATAAAATTTTTATAATATAGAAATTTAATAAAAAACCAGTAAGATAAGGAAAACAAAATAAAAATTTTTGAAGTAATATGCTTTATATTGAAAAAAATTTTATAAAGATTAACGACGTAATACGAAGTTTTTCATTAAATTTAAAAGGAGGCGAATAGAGATGGCATATAAAATAACAGACAAATGTATATCTTGTGGTGCATGTGCAGCAGAATGCCCAGTAAGTTGTATATCACAAGGTGAAGGAAAATACATAATTGATGAAGCAACATGCATAGGGTGCGGAACATGTGCAGGTGTATGTCCAGTAGAAGCTCCAGAAGAAGAATAATAAAAAAAGGGAATATGAAGTGAACTAAATGGAGTTCACTTCAATAATTCCCTTTTTTATTTTATAGAATCGAATTTAAATCCAACTTCCATATTTCTTAATATATATTTTTTTAGCAAATATTGCAACTATACAGTATAATACACTAACCCCAAGTATAACACTTAGATAATTTAATGTTACAGGAACTAATCCAATCGCTTTTCCTAAAAATGTATAAGGAACAAGTATTCCAATTACACTTAATAGTATAGAAGAAAAATAAACTGTTTTATTTGCATGACTTTGTACAAATGGCATTTTAGCAGTTCTAATAATATGCATTCCCATTAGGTTTGAAACTATACTGTAACTAAACCAAACTGTTTGAAATATTGCAGCTTCTCGAAGCCCAAAGATAAACCATAATGATGCAAATACTAGCATATCGAAAGCTGAACTTAAAGGTCCCATAAATAGCATAAAATGCTTTAAGTCTTTAATATCAAATTTTTTAGGTTGACCGAAGATAATCTTTATCTACATTATCAAAAGGTAATGTCATTTGACCAAAATCGTATAATAAGCTTTCTACTAATAATTGTATAGGCGTTTCTGGTAAAAATGGAAGTAAAATACTAGCTATTATTACTGAAACAACTTCTCCAAAGTTAAAACTTACAGCCATTTTAATATATTTCATAAGATTTGCAAAAGTACGTCTTCCGTTCGGTTACACCATCTAATAAAACATTTAAATCTTTTTCTAGAAGTATTATATCAGCGGTTTCTTTTGCAATATCAACAGCAGTATCTACAGACACACCAACATCAGAGTTTGTAAGAGATGGAGCATCATTTATACCATCACCCATATATCCAACTATATTGCCAGATTCTTTAAGCAATCTTACAATTCTTGCTTTTTGGATAGGAGATAATTTAACAAATACATTTGATTTTTTTAATAAACGAAGAACTCCTACATCCGATAATTTATCAATTTGTGAACCAGTTATTATTTTTTTAGTATTTATATTTACCTTTTTACAAATACATTTTGTAACTGCGGCATTATCACCAGTCAAAACAATTACTCTAATTCCGCTATTATTTAATTTTTCAATAGCAAGTTTTGCACTTTCTTTTGGAGGATCAAGAAAACCTATAAATCCAACTAGAGACATTTGTGACTCATCTTTAACACTAAATACATCTATATTATTAATATTTTTCTTTTGACATACTGCAACAACTCTTAAGCCTTCTTCATTTAATTTATTTGCAATTTCTCTAATATTTTCCTTTATTTCTTTTGTGATTGGTATAAGTTCATGATTATAATCGATTGTGTTGCAAATGCTTAATATTTCTTCAACAGCGCCTTTAGTAATTAAAAGTTTTTCATTATTATTTTCTACGATAACAGATAATCTTCTTCTACTAAAATCAAAAGGAATCTCATCTACTTTTTTGAATTCATCTACTAAACTTCCTAATTCACTTTTTAGAGCTCTATTTATAACAGCTTCATCAATACTTCCTTTTAAACCTGTTTGGAAATATGAATTTAAAAAAGCATGTTTTAATACTCTAATATCTTCATTTCCATATACATCTAAATATTTTTCTAAAACTATTTTATCCTCAGTAAGTGTTCCAGTTTTATCTGTACACAAAATATTCATAGCTCCAAAGTTTTGAATAGAATCTAACTTTTTTACTATTGTTTTTTTCTTAGACATCCTAACAGCACCTTTAGATAGGCATGATGATAAGATTACAGGAAGCAAAAGAGGAGTGATTGTAATTGCTATTGCTACCGCAAATGTAAATGCAAGTATTGTATCATGTTTCCAAGCATTTAATATGAAAACAATAGGTATTAAAATAATCATAAAACGTATTAATAATCTGCTAATGCTCTCAATTCCTTTTTGGAAACTTGTTTTAGGTTTGCCTTGTGTTAAAGTATGTGCTACTTTACCAAAATAAGTATTATCGCCAGTTTTAATAACTACAGCTTTAGCTGAACCACTAATAACATTGGTACCCATAAAGCATATAGTGTCCAAATCTGTTATACTCTCAATATCATCAATTGATTTGATTTCTGTGTTTGTGAGTTTCCTTACAGCATCTGATTCACCTGTAATTGATGATTGTCCAACATATAAATCTTTAGATTCAATTAAACGAATATCTGCTGGAATCATATCACCTGCTGAAAGAATTACTGTATCACCTAAAGTTACTTCTTTTAAAGGAATTTTTTCCTTTTTACCATCTCTTATTACTGTAGCAGTTGTTTCAACAAGTTCTTTTAGTTTTTGTGCTGCATTATTAGAGCGAAATTCTTCTATAAATTCAAGAAGTGTGCTCACAATAATCAAAACGGCTATAACAATTATATTTGCTGGATTTGGAATTTTCGGTAAAATTATATCTGTATAAATTAGTATAAGACTAATTCCAAGCAGAATACTGTTGAATGGACTAAATAAACTCGCAAAAAAATAATTATACCATTTTTTTGGTTTAGAACCTTTTATTTGATTTGGTCCTAAATTTTTAATGTTTTCTGATGCTTTTGAAGAAGTTATACCATTATCCGATACTTTATATTTTTTCTTAAAATCTTCAGCATCTAGCACACAATCTTCTCCATAAAATCCTTTCACATCAAAATCTTCTTTTTTAATATTTGACATATGTATTCCTTCTTTCGTTTTATATAATAAAATTATATCACTAAATCTAAAAAAATAAACATGTAATTTAAAAATTTTGGTGAAAAAGGGGTCTGGCCCCTTTTTCACCAATTTTGTATTCATTTATAAATTTAAATAAAAAATATTTTATAAAATTATTGACAAAAAATAATATAATAGCATATAATGAATATATGAACAACTATTCATATAAAAAGGAGATAAAATATGGAGGAAGAATTAAAGTGTACAGTCAAACATCAAGATATTATTGAAAGAGTAAAAACTAAAATGCCAAAAGAAGAGATACTTTTTGATATAGCAGAGTTATTTAAAGTATTTGGCGATACAACAAGAATGAAAATAATATGCTGTTTATTTGAATCAGAGATGTGCGTATGTGATATAGCAGAATTAATAAATGCAACGCAATCTGCGGTATCACATCAGTTAAGAGTTTTAAAACAAGCAAAGCTAGTTAAATATAGAAAAGAAGGAAAAGTTGTATATTATTCACTTTCTGACAGACATGTTGAAATTATATTTAATATGGCACTTGAACACATACAAGAAATGTAAATTGTAATTTGTTTTGTTAAATTTATTGCAAATGTGTAGGGGCGGAATCAATTTCCGCCCGAAAAACAATAAATAATTCGCGGGCAGATATGGAATCTGCCCCTACGGATATAAAAATTAATTTAATTCAACAAACAACAATTTATATAATTAAAAGGAGAATGTAAAATGGAAAATTGTAAGCATTGTCATAAAGAAGAACAAGAAGAAAATATAAAAATAGAAATAGTAAAATTAGTTATAGCTTTAATTATATTTGTAATAGCTATTGTAAAAATAGTTCCAGAAAAATTAACAATTTGGTTATATGTTTTGGCATATATATTATCTGGTTATGGAGTTTTATTAAAATCAATTAAAAATATATTTAAAGGAGAGATATTTGACGAAAACTTTTTAATGGGGGTTGCAACAATAGGTGCATTTGCAATAAATGAGCCAGTCGAGGCAGTAGCAGTTATGATTTTTTACAACTTAGGAGAATTATTTCAAGATATTGCAACAGATAAATCAAAGAAATCTATTATTTCATTAATGAATATAAAACCTAAAATTGCAAATTTAAGAGAAAATAATGAGATAAAAACAGTAAATCCTGATGAATTAAAAGTGGGAGATATAATTATAGTTAAACCAGGTGAGAAAGTGCCAGTAGATGGAATTGTAATAAATGGTAAGAGCTTTATAAATACATCAGCTTTAACAGGAGAATCTGTTCCAAGAAAAGTAGTTATTAATGATGAAGTTTTGGCTGGTTCAATAAATGAAAATAATGTTATAGAGATAAAAGTTACAAAGGAATTTAAAGATACTGCTATTAGTGGAATAATTGAACTTGTAAAAAATTCTAATAAAAATAAATCTAAAACCGAATTATTTATAACAAAATTTGCAAAAATATATACTCCAATAGTTGTATTCCTTGCAGTTATATTAGCATTTGTACCACCAATATTTGTAGGATTTGAGAATTTAAATGAATGGGTAAGGAGAGCGTTAGTATTTTTAGTAACATCTTGTCCATGTGCACTAGTATTATCAATTCCACTTGGATATTTTGCAGGAATTGGAAAGGCTGGTAAGGAAGGAGTGCTTGTTAAAGGATCTACTTATTTAGATTTAATTACAAAGGCAAATACAATAGTATTAGATAAAACAGGTACAATTACAAAAGGTAATTTCGATTTAACAAAAGTAATATTAGCAAAAGAAATTAATGAGGAAGAATTATTAGAAACTGCAGGAATTGCAGAAAGCATGTCAAATCACCCAATAGCAAAAAGTATAATAAATAAAGTAAATAAAAAAATTGATGCAAAAGAAATTTCTGAATATAGTGAAATTGCAGGTATGGGAATCAAAGCAAAATATAAAGAAGACGAAATTTTAGTAGGAAATTCTAAATTATTGGAAAGTGAAAATATAAAATATTATCCATGCAATGAAGTAGGTGCAATAGTATATGTAGCAAAAAATAAAAAATATTTGGGAGCAATAGTCATTTCAGATGTAATAAAAGAAGATAGCAAAGAAGCAATTATAAATTTTAAAAAAAACGGAATAAAAAATGTATATATGCTAACAGGAGATAATAAAAAAACAGCAGAAGATGTTGCTAAATGTGTATCAATAGGAAATGTTTATTCAAATTTATTGCCAAACGAAAAACAAGAAAAAATGAAGGAGATAAAAGAAAAAACTGGAATAACAATTACAGTTGGTGACGGAATAAATGATGCACCAGTTCTAGCTTTAGCAGATATAGGAATATCTATTGGAAATACTGGTTCAGATTTAGCAATAGAAACATCAGATATGGTTATAATGGATGGAAAATTGTCTAGCTTAAATAAATTAATAAAAACATCAAAAAGAACTAAAAAAATAGTTATGCAAAACATATATTTTGCAATTGGTATTAAAGTGATAGTATTAATTTTAGGGGCGTTAGGAATATCAACAATGTGGGAAGCAGTTTTTGCAGATGTAGGTGTAACATTTATAACTGTACTAAATGCACTTAGAATATTTAAAAAATAAATTATACACTAAAAAAGACTTCAATATGAAGTCTTTTTTTACTTAATATCTTCTTTTGGTGTTATATTTACCTCTAATAATTCAGGCTTTTTCATATATCGATAAAATGCTTTTAACGCATTTGCATAATAAAAACCATCACATATTCTTTCATCTGCAACCCATTTAAGAGATATTGCTTTTTCTTGGTGAATATTATCATCTTCATATATATAGCTTTTTTTCTTTTTACCCATTGATAAAAATATGCCAGTTGTTCCAAAGTTATATAAATGATGATAAATTCCATCAATTCCAAGTGAACCAACATTTGTTAAAAATGCACTTGTATGGAAAGGACTAGCTTCAATTATAAATTTTGGCATCATTCCATGCTTATCTAAAAACATTAAAATATTTACTATAAATTTAAATAACCAATCAGGTACAAGAGATAGAAGTTTTGCAACCTTATCTGTACTATTTTCAGTATCTAAATCTTTATTTGTGGTAATTATATTATCCAATTTTTCTTTTACTTCAAATATATTTTCAGAACCATTAAAATGAAATTTTAAAGTAGTTTCTTCTGATTCTTCTGACATTTCTTTTTTTATTGCAAGAGAAATTTGTATACCATTTCTTGAATAAGTTCTACCATCCATTATAAATCTATTTAAGTAAGGCTTTTCAGCAAGTAATCTAACTAATGCAGCAAATATAATATTCATATAAGATAATTTAACACCTTCTTGTTCTTTCTTTGAAATATATTCATCTAATGTTTTAAGAGGTAATTCTTGTGTATAGTAAACATGTGCGTCTATTCTTTCTTTCATTACATGAGGTATAACTCTAAATATAGGTCCAAGTGTTTTTATTTTTCTTCCATCAGATCGTAATCCAAACATTCTATTTCCTCCTTTAAAATATTATATAATAGAAATAATAAACTTGGCAAGAAAAAAATATTACAATACAAGAAAAAAATATTACAATTCTATGATAAAATTTAAAACTATTGGCAATGAGAAAGATATAAAATATAATTTACAAAAAAATGTGTAAAATATTGACAAAGAAAAAATATATAAAATATAATAAAGATGTAAATTATAATCAACATAATTTGTAGGGGCGGATTCCATATCCGCCTAAAAACCAAATACAAATCATGTAGGAGGGAAGGCCTTGTGTCTGTTCGTAAAAAACAAAAGAAGGAGAGAAAAGTACATGAAACAAGAAAAATTAAAAAACAGAGGAATTACTTTAATTGCACTAGTAATTACAATAATTGTAATGTTAATACTAGTAGGAGTGACAATAAATGTAGCAATGCAAGGAGGCTTATTTGGAAAAGCACAAGAAGCAAAAACAAAAACAGAAGAGGCACAAATACAAGAAAAAGATATTTTAACAGGAAGAATAAAAGTAGGAGACAAATGGTACGATTCACTAGATAAGTATTTAGAAGGAAAAGAATCAGAAAATCAAAGTGATGGAAGTGATATACAAGAGAGAAAATTTATTGATGTAGAATTGCAGAGAGGGGATTATGTTAATTTACATTATACTTCTGAATCAGGTGAGGACGAAAGTGTTCTTTGTATGTTCCTTCGGTAACGTCGGTGAATCAAATCAGCCTACGTTATTTCCATTGGATTGTATAAGTTACACCCTACTCACTTACCTGACTGATAACAGTGAGTTTAGTTTTATTTTAGATCAGTGCGAGGAAAAAATACAGGTCAGTTGTGGATGGATTAGTGAAGCAGCTGATGGGCTTGATGCCGTTATGGATATCTTAGGAGACCTCGGTGTCAGAGCATCGAGTAGCGGTGAAAGTTACTTGGCGAAGCCGAATAAAATTTATTCTGGCTCCGAAGTGCGTGTGAAGATTGTGACTGGTACGGGTGACCTGTGGGACTATCCGTTATGGGAGGATGAATTCGGTGGTGAAAGTTGTCCTATAAACGTAGGGGTTAGACCTTTAATTTATGAATTTTTAGACACCCGAGGGATTTTAGATAATGGAAAAAATGGCAAAAGTGAAACTAGTGCCTATGATTTGGTTATGAAGTGATCTGTGTAAATTGTGAAAGAAACGGTGTAAAGCTAATGGTTGAGTTAAAATTAAATTTATAGCTTTTTTAGTATCATTAAAAAAGTTATAGTAATCGACAGTAAGAGTAAAATTAATGTAGTCAAAATACGATGAAGTGTATCCCAAGTATTGGATTTTATAAGATGAAATAAGTGGATTATGGAATACGACCGTTACTGTCGATTGCACGTGGTGGTAACTGTTTGGAAGATGTGTGCTCTACCAAACTTCCTTACTACTGTGGCAGAACATATTCTAACACTGTTGGTTTCGTTGGAACGTCCAGACTAACTCTTTATACTTAAATCTAGAAAAAGGTCATAAAGATATCGAAGAAGGCAATTATTATACAACAGAAGAAATCCTTGAATATTTGGATAATATGGCTAGAGAATGCTAAATATGACTTAATTAAAATCTATAAATCATATAAAATAATATATAAAATTGTAGTGTTACAATTGATGTGAAACAAAATAATAAAAATTGAATAAGTGATTTAAATCATATATAATTGAGTT
>CANRDJ010000020.1 GCA_947629355.1 uncultured Clostridia bacterium | reverse complement strand
TGCAATTTTCAATGTTCAACAAATTTTTTAAATTTTTTTCAAAAAACTATTGACTTTTAATAGTTAGTCTTTCGTTTTCTATTTATTATATATACTCATTTCTTGATTATAACACACATATTATAAGTCATATATATGTGATTGTCAAACCTTTATACTCATACAAATTTATATTTTAAAAATATAAATAGAAGAATAAATATTCTCTATATCTTACTACTTTAATAATATAACTTCCGTTTTCATTTTTCTCTGATTTTTTAATTTTAATATATAAATGTTGTTTTTTGTCAGAATATGAATTTACAAAACTAAGTAATATATGTTAAAATATCTTTTAGAATGAAGTATTTATAATAAATACTAATGATATATAGGAGGAACACACTTGAATATAATAATAACGTTAATAAAAATGGTAGGTGGATTGGTTTTACTAATATATGGAATGAATATATTAAGTACAAACTTAAAAAAGCTTGCTGGAGAAAAATTAAAATTGATATTAAAAAAGGCTACAAATAATGTTTTTAAAGGAATAGTTACAGGAATTATAATTACAGTTGCAGTACAGAGTTCAGCTATCGTAACAGTATTAGTTGTAGGTTTTGTGAATGCAAAGATTTTAAAACTAAAAAATGCAATACCAATAATAATGGGAGCCAATATTGGAACAACGATAACAGCACAGATATTAAGACTTGCAAGTTTAGATGGAAATAGCATATTTACATTGTTAAATCCTACTGTGTTAGCACCAATATTTATAATAGTAGGCTTCGTATTGTTAGAACTTAAGAAAAAACAAAAAATGAAAGATGTTGGTCAGTTGTTAATAGGAATAGGCTTACTTTTCACAGGACTTATGACAATGGTTAATATGGCAAGTGAATTTAGCGAACTTCCAATATTATCAGAGATTTTAACTAAACTTTCAAATCCTATACTTGGAGTTCTAGCAGGAACAGTCATAACAGCAATGGTTCAAAGTTCAGCTGCAACAGTTGGAATTTTACAAGCAATATCACAGACGGGAATTGTTACATATGCAAGTACTATACCTATAATACTTGGGCAAAACATTGGAACCTGTTTCACATCAATATTATCCAGTATAGGTGCTTCAAAAAATGCAAAAAGAGTAGCAGCAGTACATTTACTTTTTAATCTTATAGGCACAATAATTTTTATGGTAGTAATATATACATACCAATCATTAGTAGGTTTTAGCTTTTGGAATGATATAATTGATATGGGGGGAATTGCAAACTTCCACTTAATTTTTAATGTTGTATGTACAGTTTTACTTCTTCCATGCATAGGTTTGCTTGAAAAGTTAGCCACTTTAGCAGTAAGGGATAATAAGAAAAAAGCAGATGAAGATGAAGATGACTCTAGCGAGTATATTACAATATTAAATGTGTTGGATGAGAGAATAACAAATATTCCAAGTGTAGCAATTTCAAACAGTTTAAAGGTTATATCAACAATGGCAGAATTATCAGAGAAAAACTTTAGAAAATCTATGATGCTTTTAGATAAATTCAACGTAGATAAATTGGAACATATACAGGAAAGAGAAGATACTATCGATAAAATGGATGTTACTATTGCAAATTTCTTAGTTAAAATAGGAAACCTTGATCTTACCGAACAAGAAAATAAGTTAGTTACAATATTACTTAAAATCGAATCTGAGTTCGAAAAAATAGGAGATTATGCATATAAAATATCTAAATTAATTGAAAGTATGAATGATAGAGAACTTAAATTTTCAGAAGATGCAAATAAAGAATTAAATCTAATGTATAACATTGTAGAAGATATTTTAAATAGAACAATAAAAACTTTGCAAGAAGGCAATTTAAATACTGTTATTGAAGTACAGGCATTAAAAGAAATTTCAGAAATGTATAGAGAAAAATTCAAAAAACAACACATTGAAAGATTAAAAAAATCAAAATGTTCAGTCGATACTGGAATAACATTTATTGAAATACTCACAGTATATGAAAAAATTGTAGATCATTGTGTAAATGTTACAATAGAAACAGCAACTAATACTGCAGATGATGAATATATTACAAAACACGAATATCTTAATATTTTATATGCAGAAGAGGGAGAAATCCTAAAATCAAAGTTTAATGCTTTTACTCATAAATATGAAACACTATTTGAAGATAATAAACTTAGTGCATATTAAAATAAAATTCTTTTCTTATATTAATTTCTAGCAGCTCCATCTACTTGTAATACTACTCCTGTAATGTAACTTGCCATTGGACTTGCTAAAAACAAGAAAGCATTTGCTATATCTTTTGGCTCTCCAATCCTTCCAAGTGGTATTGTTGCAATTAATGGTTTAATCATTTCTTCTGGAAGTGATGCTACCATATCAGTTTTTGTAATTCCTGGTGCTACTGCATTAACACGAATATTTGCTGGTGCAAGTTCACGTGCTAAAGACTTTGTAAGTCCATTAACTGCAAATTTACTTGCAGGGTATCCCACTCCTGATGGTTGACCATAAATACTAACCATTGAACTAGTATTTAAAATAACTCCACCTTTTTGTTCTTTCATAAAAGGCACTACTGCTTTTGATGTATTAAAAATAGCATTAACATTTAAATTCATAATTTTAATAAAGTCACTTGATTCTGTATCCTCAATTTTTTTATTGGCAGAAATTCCTGCATTATTAATAAGAATGTCTATATGACCAAATTCATCATGAATTTCTTTCATAACATTATTTACTTCTTCAAAATCATTTAAATTTGGATAATATCCTTTTACCTCAAAACCTTCTTCTTTTAATTTATCTAATGCCTTTTTAACTGTTTCTTTTCTTGATCCAAATAATATTACTTTAGCATTGTTTTCACAAAAAGTTTTTACAATTTCAATACCTATTCCTCTTGTTCCTCCTGTTACTATCGTAACTTTTCCTTCTAAATCTATCATCTTATCTCCTCTTTTCTATTTTATCCATATACAATATTATCTAAATGCTAACATTTAAGTTTTATATCAATAATATTTTTTATATAACTCATATAATTTTATACTATAAAATTATAAAATATTCAACTCATTTTTTAACATTGAAACATTTTATTTTATCCAATTTATTGTAATTTTTTTATCATATAAATTCTTCTAATTGCTTTATTTTATCTCTTAATTCTGCTGCTCTTTCAAATTCCATATTAGCAGCATGTTTTAGCATTTCATCTGTTAATTTATTTATAATATCTTCTACGCTATCATTTTTTCCAATTTCATATTTTGATGATACATCTTCTACAATTGTAGCCTTTATTGCATCTCTTACAGATTTTTTTATGGTTTGTGGAATAATATTATGTTGTTTGTTATATTCTTGCTGAATTTTTCTTCTTCTATTTGTTTCATGTATAGCCTTTTCCATACTATCAGTTAGTTCATCTGCATACATTATAACTTTACCTTCTGAATTTCTTGCTGCCCTACCTACTGTTTGTATTAATGAACGTTCTGAACGTAGAAAACCCTCTTTATCTGCATCTAAAATTGCAACAAGTGATACTTCTGGTATATCTAAGCCTTCACGAAGTAAATTTATCCCTACTAATACATCAAATTCTCCTAGTCTTAAATTTCTTATTATTTCCATTCTTTCTAGTGCTTTTGTATCTGAATGCATATATGTTACTTTTATATCAAGACTCTTTAAGTACTCTGTTAAATCCTCTGCTTGTTTTTTAGTAAGTGTTGTTACAAGCACTCTTTCTTTCTTTTCTACTCTTATTCTTATTTCATTAATTAAATCATCTATTTGATTTTCCACTGGTTTTACTTCTATTTTTGGATCTAATAATCCTGTAGGTCTAATTATTTGTTCTACTATGCTATCTTTAGATTTTTCTCTTTCATAATCTGCTGGTGTTGCACTAACAAAGATACATTGATTTATTTTATTTTCAAACTCATCGAATTTAAGAGGTCTGTTATCAAATGCAGAAGGAAGTCTAAACCCATATTTAACTAATGATTCTTTTCTTGCTCTATCTCCATTGTGCATTGCTCTTACTTGTGGTATTGTTGCATGTGATTCATCAACAAAAAGTAAAAAATTATCTGAAAAATAATCAAACAAAGTGTATGGCGGAGAACCTGGTTTTCTTCCACTTATATGTCTTGAATAGTTTTCTATTCCCTGACAAAACCCAGTTTCTATAAGCATCTCAATATCAAAGTTTGTTCTCTCTTCTATTCTTTGTGCCTCAATTAATTTATTTTGACTTTTAAAATATTCTATTCTTTCTTTTAATTCTTCTTCAATGGTTTCTATTGCATGCTTTAGTTTTCCTTCTGATGCAACATAGTGTGAATTTGGTCCAATCAAAACATGAGTTCTTGTTCCTATTGTTTTTCCTGTTAATGGATTAATTTCTGAAATTTTTTCTATTTCATCACCCCAAAATTCAACTCTTAATGCACTCTCTTCTCTATTAGATGGATATATTTCTAATATGTCACCTTTTGCTCTAAATGTTCCTCTCTTAAATTCCATTTCATTCCTTGTATATTGCATTTCTATTAGTTTTCTCATGACATCATTTCTTGATTTTTTCATATTAGGTCTTAACGACATCATAAGAAGTTCATAATCTTCTGGATCTCCGAAGGCCATATATACATGAAACTGATGCAATAATAATAACATCTTTTCTCTCAAACAAAGAAAGTGTTGCAGAATGTCTTAATTTATCTATTTCATCATTTACTGAAGAATCTTTTTCTATATATGTATCTGATGATGGAATATAGCTTTCTGGTTGATAATAATCATAGTAAGATACAAAATACTCGACTGCGTTCTCTGGGAAGAATTCTTTGAACTCACTATATAATTGTCCGAGCTAGTGTCTTATTATGTGCTAAAACAAGAGTTGGTTTTTGTACTTTTTCGATAATATTTGCCATTGTAAATGTTTTTCCGCGAACCTGTAACCCCAAGAAGCGTCTGAAATTTCTTGCCTTCTTTTATTCCGATTAGATAGCTTTTCTATTGCTTCTGGTTGGTCGCCAGTTGGTTTATATTCTGAATGTAATTTAAACATTTTTGCTCCTTTCTTGATATTAAAGAATACTAAATGTTATTTTTTACTATATAATAATATCATAGTACATTTTATTATGTTTCTTATTTTGTTAGAGCTAACCATAAATAAAATAATCCTATTAAAATCATAATTCCTAATAATATAAATATAATTATTTTAATAAACCCACCATTATTTTTATTTCTTTTACTCATATCTATTCTCCTACTATATATTCATATGCTACATTATACTCTTTATATTTTTCATTGCTCTTAATATAACTTTCTATAAGTTTTCTCCCATTCTCATCTGCTTTTTCTAATAGCCCATTATTAATAGCATCTTGCTCACCTTCGTTTGTCAATTCTTTTAAGAGTTCATTATATTTTTCAGAATTAATTCTTGAAAACCAGCTTTCAGAATCAATATAAGATTTAAAAGACTCCAAATCTGGTGCAGACTTATATACATTCGCATGTGGAAGTCTTATTATAATTGTTTTTGTTTCTTCATTTATATCTTTAATAGATATTTTTTCAAAATTTATTGATGCATCTACTTGTACAATGTAACTAAATATTTTTCTACTTTCTGTAAATGGAATATCAAACCTTTCAAAAATTTTTCTATTAACAGTACTATCTTCTAAAACTCTTATAAATGCAGATTGTGTTACTAATTCTCCAACATTTTTAAATTCAATACCTAATGTATCCGTTCTTGAAGTAAACACATATCTGTATTTCACTCCTAATGCAATAATTAATATCAAAAGTATTATTATAAGATTTTTAAATTTTTTTATAAACTGCCCAATAACTGTTATTATACTTTTTATTTTAGATTTTTCATTAATATTGTCCATTTTTTTGTTTTTTTCTCCATCATCTTCCATTTTTATTTCTCCTTTTTATTATTCTATTAAAGTATTTGCAAATTTTGCGAATTTTGTATAATTATTATACTTTATAATTATTAAGATTTCAATATTGAATGTAAATAATTTCCTTATATTTTGGTTGCCATTTTCTGAAAATAATATCCTATATATGTTCTTTTTTTCTTTTCATTTTTTTCCTTTTTTAAATTATCATACTCTAATTATATAATAGGAAAAGTATATGTTTTTGTATAAAAAGTGTTGAATTGACATAAAGCAATAAAAGTGGTATAATAATAATATCACTTTTGTTAGGAGGATTTCTATGCTAGAAAGTATTTGGAAAATTTCCGACTTACTAGATATAGACCCATTCTGGATTCTGATAATTCTTGGATTATTATTTTTGCTATTTGTAGTAAAATGTATGTTTCCATGGAAGCCAGAATTTAAATCTAAAAAAACGAAAGATAAAGATGGTAATGATGTAACAATTCACTACCATTTAGATGTATAAAAATAGGTGCCTGTCTAAAAAGCAGGCACCTCAATATTATGTTCAATAATTTTTATGAAATTAAAAACATATACTTCTATCCTATTTATTTCTCATATTTTTTTATTCTTAATCTTCAATATATTTTATATTTCTATTAAATGCTAGTATAGTTTCAAAAATTATAGCTAATAATAATAAACCAAGTCCAAATCCTATTCCTTTTCCAAATGATTTAGCTAATGTAAATCTTGAAATAATTTGTATAATTCCATATATTATCCATCCTATAATAGGAATTAAAACAATTAAAATCCACCAAGGACTAATACCACATACTTTTAAATATGTAATCTGATTATATATTGGAATAATTGTTGCCCAACCATGTCTTTTAGCTTTTCTAAATATAACCCACCTAATTATTATCATATATAATGTTAATATTATTGAAACAGTTAACGTAGTTCTAACTATTTTACTTGCTAACAATAATCTAATAGCCATCGATGCTTTTTGTGATGTAGGCATTTGTTCTTCTATTTCTTTTACTACTTCACTTATAGTATATCCATTATTTAACTTTTCTTGTATTTCTTTTATATTTAAATCTTCTTCTAAAATTTTTTTTGTTTCTTTTGTATCTAATGAACGCAAAACACTAGTACCAGTATTTAAATCCTTTTCATCTATTCCAGATTTATTTATTATTTCTTTTTTATTTTCTTCTATCATATTTGCAATATCTTGATTAGAAAAATTTTCTGTTAATTCTGTATATATCTCTACTATATCAGACTCTTTAATATCTGTTTTGTTTGAAAAATAATTCTTTAAATCTTCCTCATTTTTTATATCGCTTAAATCAATATTATCCATTTTTTCTTTTAAATTCATTAAATCATAATCTGAATTAGAGTTAGTTGCATATGAATTGCAAGAAAAAAGAATTAATAGTATAGAAAAAATAGTAATAATTAGTTTTGCATATTTAATGTTTTTAATCATTTAAATTCCCCCTTTTTGTGTGACTTATGGATAATTGCTCATACATTTTCCTACATAAAAGAAAGTTGCCACACATTTATATTTTTTTATCTCTCAATCTTACTATTTCTTGCATTAATTCTTGTGTTAATTTTTCTAACATTTCTTTATCATTTAATTCTTTCTTAGATACATTATAATGTATTGGTTTTCCTATATTAAGTTTAATCTTTTTAAAGTATTTAAAATCTCCTTGCACACCTACTGGTATTATTGGCACATTTGCTTTTATGGCAAGTTTTACTGCTCCATCTTTAGGTTTTATTCCTTTTGCCATACCATTTCTTGTTCCTTCTGGGAATATTAATAATAGTTCATTATTTTTTAGTAATCTAAGTGAAATTTTCATGCTTTCCATCGACTTGTTGCCTTTTTTTACAGGATATACCCCAAATATATATGCTAAAAATTTTATAAACCAATTTTTAAATAGGCTTTCTTTTGCAAGTACATTTATTTTTCTTCTGTTGTGTAAAATTATAACAGCTGAATCTAATGCATGAACGTGGTTAGCACATATTAATGCACCTTTTCCCTTTTCTATATTTTCTAATCCTACAGTTTTAGGTCTATATACTATGATTATTAATATATCTAATACAAATTTTATTATATGTCTTAAAATTTCTTTCATAGTTGGTCTCCTTTTATTTCAATTTTTTGTTTTATTATATTAATTATTTTTTCTACTACTTCATCTATACTTAAACTTGTTGTATCAATAATTATGCTATCTTTTGCTATTTTTAATGCACCAACTTCTTTTGTTTTATCATTTTCGTCTCTTTTTTTTATATTTTCATATACTTCTTCATAAGTCATATCAATATTTTTTTCTTGATTTTCTTTGTATCTTCTTTTTGCTCTTTCTTCTATACTTGCATCTAAATATATTTTTACATCTGCATTAGGAAATACATAAGTACAAATATCTCTTCCCTCCATAATTACATCTTTACCTTCTGCAAGTTTTCTCTGCACATCTACCATAATAAACCTAACTTCTTTTATGGAAGAAACTTGTGACACTATTTTAGTAACTTCTTTTGAACGAATATCTTTTGTAACGTCTTTTCCATTTAAGAATACAATATCTGTCTTTGGAGTATTGTCTATTGTTATTTTTATTCTTTTTGCTATTTCTATAATCTTTTCAGTTTCACTTAATGATATATTTTGATTTAGGACCTCTAATGCAATACATCTATATGTAATTCCTGTGTCTATATTTATAAGTCCTATCTTATTTGCTACTCTTTTTGTTACTGTTCCCTTACCACTACCTGCTGGTCCATCTATTCCTACTACAAATCCCATTACTTTTTCTCCCTTTCTTTTATATATTTAGTTTTTAGTAATAGCTAATAAAATTCACTTTATCTTGTCTTGGCAATTTTTTTCAAAGCTTGAGTAATAAACCTTGCTTACTGGTATTGCTCATACTTCAAGGAATTTCCTTCTTTTATGTTTCTGGTACATATATCCCTTTTGCAACTATATCCATTGTTTCAATATTCATTGCAGTTTGATTTTCTATTTCTCTTTTGCACCTCTTTTTAAAACTTCTTAATTCTTCTATTACATTGTATCCATACAGTAAACTTACCTCCATATATATGTTAATTCCTTCTTCACCTTCTTTTTTATCAATTCTAACTCTATTTATTCTGTAAATTGAATCAGTCCTTTTTGCCAAATATTCAATTATTTGCTTAAATACTGTATCCGATATTTTAAAATTACCTAAATAACTAAAAGTTGGTCTTATTATAGATTTTTCTGATATGTATGGAGTAGAATCTTTCCCTTTTGATTTAAATATTTGTAGTGGATCTAATATAAATCCTGAAAAATCTTTTTTTATCTCAAATGTAGGTACAGGTATAACATGTTTCCCTTGTGTTTGTCTAATTCTTTTTGCTTCTGCCATTTCTTCTTCTGTAGCAACATCCCTAATATATATAGTTTCTGTAAGTTCTGGAAGTCCTAGATTTTCCCTGATTTTTTTTATCATATTGTCAGAAGTCCCTAATATCAATATGCTTTCTGGTCTATATTTTAAAAAAGCATTTTTTATTTCCCTTGCTTCTTCTGGATTATTAAATAACGCTTTTTTTACTGTTTCTATTTTAGTTGATGCTTTTTTTGCCGATACTCCTGCAATAACCTCATTTTCTTTTATTAAAAGTCCATCATCAATTATATATTTTATTTTTCTTTCACTTGCAACCATTTGAGCTCTATAACTCTTACCCGTTCCAGATGGTCCTACAAATGCATATGTTTTTATTCTACTGTCAATAATTTTATCTATTATCATAATTATTCACTCCAAACTAAATTATATCATTTAATAAATTGTTTGTCACTATTTTTGTCATTTAAATTGTTGTTTGTATGATTAATTATATTTCGTAGGACTTCTTCCAGAAGATAAAATGGTTAACAGATATTATATTTCTACTGAAATCCATAACACAAACAACCCTATATGTTTTTCTTTTAATGGTCTTAGACCTTGGCGACCCCTACAACATTTGCAATTAAAAAAGAGCGTATACGATACGCCCTTATACAAATTTAAACTTTTATTTTATTATCTAGTTCATCAACTTTCACACTTCTTGTATGCTCAATTTTTGTCCAAGTTGTATCTGGTTTTATTAATGCTTTTATATTTATTAATATCCATGATCCCAAAAATAATGGATAGCAAAGTATTCCTTTAATCATTGGTTTTATTGGTCTTTTATCAAGCCACATTATAAGTATTGCAGTAAGTGGTGGAAGCAAGAATGTTGCTCCTAAATATCTTAAATAATTCCAAATTAAAGCTGTTGTTGTCATTCCATTTGCTGCATATATTATAAGATTTACTAGTAGTAATCCTAATGTTATTATAAGCATTGGTATACCCATTAAGTAAAGTAATCCATCAAAATTCATTAAGCTCTTATGGTCTTTTACACCTTTTGCCAAATCTTTTAAATAATATTTAACACATTGTATATGTCCAACTGACCATCTCATTCTTTGGTTCCAAGATTGATTATATTCAAGTGGCTGTTCATCATATACTATCGCATCAGTTGCCCAACCTAATTTTCTTCCTTGTGCTATATTTATTAAAGAAAACTCTATATCTTCTGTTAATGTTTTTGTATTCCATCCTTCTTCTTTTATAAGGTCATATCTTACCATAAATCCTGTACCATTTAATAAAGGCGATAATCCTAAATTATATCTTGCTAAATGATAGAATCTATGCATTGTCCAATAGAATAATGCATATCCTGCTGATACCCATGAATCTGTTGGATTTTTTATATCTCTATATCCTTGAACTACTTCTTCACCTTGACATAGTTTTTTATTCATTGCATTAAAAAATTCTGGCATTGCAACATTATCCGCATCAAATACACACATTGCATCATAATCTGCACCTTGTTCATTCATTTTATTTAAAAACCACTGCATTGCATATCCTTTTGTTTTTTTTGTTTCATCAAATCTTTCATAAACAATAGCACCTGCATTTCTTGCGACTTCAGCAGTATTATCAGTACAGTTATCTGCAATTACATATATATCTAATAACTCTTTAGGATAATTTTGATTTTTTAAACTCTCAACTAAATTGCTAATTACAGCTGCTTCGTTATGTGCTGGAATTAATGCCATAAATTTATGTTGTTTATTTATTAATAAAGGTTTTTCTTTTAATTTTACCAATGAGCAAACACTTATTATTATATTATATAACCAAAATATTGTTATAATCCATACTAATGCTTGTTGTAGTATATATAAATACTCCATTTTTTTACCTCTCTATATTTTATTAAAAAGATGTCCTAAATAAATATCTTTACTATATAGTTTATTTAGCCATCTTTTTTATTATACTACTTTTATTAATATTTTGCAAATTTTAATCAATCTATTCTTCCGTTTCTTCTATTCCTAATCCTTTTTTAGTTAAGCTAATCTTACCTTGACTGTCTATATCTAAAACTTTTACTAAGAATGTGTCTCCTTCTTTTAGAACATCTTCAACCTTTTCTAATCTTTTTTCTGATATTTTAGAAATATGAAGCAATCCTTCTTTTCCTCCACCTAAATCCATAAATGCTCCAAATGGCATTATCTTAGTGACTGTTGCCTCATAGATTTCTCCGACTTCAATTTCTCTAGTAATATCTTCTATAATTTTTTGTGCTTTTTTTGCTTTTTCTATATCTTCAGTATATATAAATACTCTTCCATCTTCTTCAATATCTATTTTTACACCTGTTTCGTCAATTATTTTATTAATTGTTTCTCCACCTTTTCCAATTACATCTTTTATTTTATCAGGATTTATAGACATTGTTGTTATTTTTGGTGCATATTTAGATAATTCTTTTCTTGGCTCAGCAATTTGTTTAAGCATTATTTCATCTAATATATATTGTCTTGCTTTTCTTGTTCTTGCAAAAGCATCTTCTATTATTTTATATGTTAATCCATCAACTTTTATATCAACTTGTATAGCTGTAATTCCGTTTTTTGTTCCACCTACTTTAAAGTCCATATCTCCAAAGAAATCTTCTAATCCTTGTATATCTGTAAGCATTACATAATCATCTGGATTATCTGGATTTGATACAAGTCCTGTAGAAATACCTGCTACTGGATTTTTAATAGGTACACCTGCATCCATTAATGCTAAAGTACTTCCACATATACTTGCTTGTGATGTAGATCCATTTGAAGATAAAACTTCTGATACTACTCTTATTGCATAAGGAAATTCTTCTTCTGATGGAATTACTGGAACTAATGCTCTTTCTGCTAAAGCACCATGTCCTATTTCTCTTCTTCCTGGTCCACGTGATGGCCTAGCTTCCCCTACACTATATGAAGGGAAGTTGTATTGATGCATATATCTTTTACTTTCTTCTTCATCTAGTCCATCTAATTTTTGTTCTTCATTTACCATTCCTAATGTTGCAATTGATAATACTTGAGTTTGTCCTCTTGTGAATAATGCACTTCCGTGTGTTCTTGGAAGTAATCCTACTTCACAAGAAAGTGGTCTTATTTCGTCAATTGCTCTTCCATCTGGTCTTTTATGTTCTTCGAAAATCATTTTTCTAACACATTTTTTCTCTAATTTATATAAGCTATCTGCAATATCTTGTTTTAATTCTTCTGCTTTTTCTTCACCATATTTTTCTACATAATAAGCTGTTACATCTTCTGCTAGTTTATCCATATTAGCGTCTCTTAGTTCTTTATCTTGGGCTTGTACATCTTTGTACATTCTTTCTTCGAAATTGTTTTCAATTTCTTCATATACTTCATGATCAACCTCAAATGATTTATATTCCATTTTTGGTTTTCCAATTTCTGCTTTTATTTCTGATATAAAGTTACATATTTTTTTAATTTCTTCATGACCTTTTTTAATTGCTTCTAGCATCAAACTATCAGGTATTTCGTTTGCACCTGCTTCTATCATTGCTATTTTTTCTTTTGTTCCAGCAACTGTTAATGTTAAATCTGTTTTTGCTCTTTGTTCTACTGTTGGATTTATAACAATTTCACCATCCACTAAACCTACAGCAACTGAACCTGTTGGTCCTCCAAATGGTATGTCTGATATTGAAAGTGCTGCTGATGATCCTATCATTGCACATACTTCTGGTGAATTATCTGGGTCAACTGATAATACTGTTGCAACAACGCATACATCATTTCTAAAATCTTTTGGAAATAGTGGTCTTATTGGTCTATCAATAACCCTTGATGTAAGTATTGCTTTGTCAGATGGTTTTCCTTCTCTTTTTTGAAAGCTTCCTGGTATTTTTCCTACTGAATATAACTTTTCTTCATAATCTACAGATAAAGGGAAAAAGTCAATTCCTTCTCTTGGTTCTTTTGATGCTGTAACATTTACCATTACAGCTGTTTCTCCGTATCTTACTAATACGTTTGCATTTGCAAGTTCTGCCATTTTTCCTGTTTCAATTGTAAGTGTTCTTCCTGCTAGTTCCATTGAATATGTTTTAAACATAAATTTTCCTCCTTAAAAATTATTTTATTTATATAGGAAGATATTTTGTTAATGAGTGTAACCTCTAAAATATATTCTAATTAAAATATATTTTACAAGCTACCCTTCATTTAACAAAAAATCTTACTTATACTTTTATAAAATTAGTGTTTAAGGGTGGAAAAGTTCCACCCTTTAAAATGTTATTTTCTTAAATTTAGTTTTGCAACTATATCTCTGTATTTAGGTAAATCTTTTTTAGCTAAGTAGTTAAGTAGGTTCCTTCTTTTACCTACCATTTGTAAAAGTCCACGTCTTGAATGATTATCTTTTTTATGAACTTTTAAATGTTCTGTTAATTCATTAATTCTTTCTGTTAATAAAGCAATTTGAACTTCTGATGAACCTGTGTCATTTTCATCCCTTTTAAAAGTATTAATGATTTCTTGTTTTCTTTCCTTTGTCATTATTTTTTCCTCCTATTTTTTAAATATGCCTTAAACTGAAACTAAAGTCGGATACTCTCTAATTTAAGAATAAGGTAAATATGTTCTTTATTAGAACAGAACTATTTTACTATAATTATATGGAAAATGCAAGGGTTTTTGCAAAAATCTTAGTTATACTTTTTTTATGCATTTCTTATTTTATCTGCTTTTCTCTACAATTTCAACGATATCTGCTATATAGTCACCTATTATTGGTATGTTTAACATTATTAATCTTCTTAATATAAAAATTATAATTGCTGTAATAATAGTTATTCCTATTCCTATTCCTACACCTCTAGAAATACCAGCAATTAAATTTCTTTTTAATATTTCTTTTTTATTTCCAATAATATAAGAAATTTCAATTATATTAGCTTTTTCTAAGTTTTCATTTATTTTATCTATTTTTTTATTAATTTTTTTAAAAAACATAAAAAACACCTAAATATATTTTTAGGTGTTTTTATTTTATTATGCATTTTTATTCAGCAGAATTTGTAATTGTATTTGTTGTAACATTGCTGTTTTGATTTTTATCTTTATTTGATACTTTTTCTTCTTCCTTTTGTTTTGTTTCTTGCTCAACTATTGTTTCTAATTGACCGATTAATTCTTCAAGTTTTGCCATGTCTTTTCCAACCATTTCCCAATTATTGCTTGCATTTGATTGTTTTAAATTATTGTTTGCATTTATTATTTGCTCAATTAATTCATCTTTATTTTCACTTTCTATTTCTATTTTAATAGCTTCCTGTGATAAAAGATTTTTTAATGCATCTTCTATATTATCTCCAATTGCAACTTTATTTCCAGATGCAACTACCACTTTTTTAAGTAATGGTATTTGTGATTCATCATTTAACATTACTTGATATATTGGTTCAACATACAATAAAGTATTATTAATTGGTACAACTATTATATTTTTCTCTAATTTTGTTCCTGTTGTATTTAATGTATTCAATTCCTTTGAAATATTTTCATCTTGCTCTACAAGTGTATCCAACTGTGTACTTCCTAATATTGCATTTTCTGTTTTAAATTTATATAAAGTTAACTTTTTGTTGTTTTGCTCATCATATGTACCTACTAAATATGATATTATATTTTGCTTTTCTAGTATTGTATAAGGTACAACTAATCCCAATTGAGAATTATTATTATCTAAAGTTTTTACTTTAGTATAATATGGTGTTATATCCGTTCCAGTTGATGCACTAGTAGTTCTAGTTGTATTCTCTTTAGATACATCCCAAACATCGTCTTGTCTATATAATACTTCAGGTTGAACATTATGGTATTGTTCTAGCATTGCTGCTTGTATATTGTATAGATATTTTGAATATACAATATGTTTTGAGACCTCTTTAGGCATATTTTCTCCATCTTCAAATAAGTCATCATATATTTTACTGTAACTTACTGCTATTGGATCTGTTTTATCTACTATATAGAATTTAATATTTCCATTATATGGATTAATTAATACTTTTACAGAATTTCTTATATAATTTATCTTTTCTTTCATTCCCTCATATTCGATAACCGTTTCTTGCGAATAAGGATAATTATTGGATGTTGTATATGCATCTAGTACCCACATTAAATCTCCATTATCTGTTACTACCATATATGGATTTTCATCATATTTTAAGTATGGCATAACTGTTTTAGCTCTTTTAATGATGTTTCTTGTGGTAATTATTTTGCTATCCTTTGTTAAATTTCCAGAGAAAGCTATTCCCATATTTTTCTCTTTAATTCCTAATATTATTCTATCAAAAAAGTTAAGCTTTAATCCAGCTTCTCCATCATATGTATTAGTACTACTAGTTGTACTTGTAATAGGATAATCAAACTCTTGTTTATTTTTTGCATTTATAATTATTGGGTCATTTGTTTCTAATCCAAAGTATATTCTTGGTTCATTTATTTTTACTTTATCATCTTTGTTTGTAAAATCACTTTGAATATATGATAAATTACCATTTTCATCTACAGTACTCGCTGATGTAATTACTGTTCCATATCCATGTGTATATTCATAAGTTTTATTATTATATGTTCTTGTATCATTACTTACTATTTCTCTTGGGCTTACATATATTAGTTGCTGTTTCCCATCTACATTGTATAACTGTGGAACTGCTACATTATATGAATAATATCCTGAATTACTTTGATATTGTTTTAATATCTCTAATATATTTTTTTCATTTAATAAATTAATATTATTTATTACTTCTTGATTAGCATTTATATCTTTTGTTGTTATTGTTCCACTATCTTGTATTTCTATTTCATCAATTTCTATATCATATGCCTTTTTGGTAAAAGCAATATTGTTTTCAATATATGTTTTCTCTCTATCTAATTCATTTCTATTTACATATATCAAATCAAATCCTATTATTATTACAAATAAAAGTACTAAATATACTGGTATACTGCTAAGCCATATCATTACTTTTTTAAAACTTTCTTTTCTAAAGTTTTTAATTGCCATTATCACGCAAACTGGTATAACAATAGCAAATATCCTATATCCCCAAACTTTTATTGTAGAATCAATAAGTCCTGCTCCATAAAGTTTCATATCATCTGATAAGCTTAAAAATCTATCAAAAACAACATTTTGTACATTTACTAAAGTAATTGCTGCTAGCCCTAAAACCATTAATACAATGTTTGTTATTATATGTTTAATAAATGTATTTTTCTTTAACATTTCTGAATCTATACCTTTGTCAAAATAAACATTAAAACATATTATATAGTATGCTGCAACATATATTGAATATATTATTGTTAATATTACAAAATATATTAGTATTGCTTCTATAAATGGTTTTTGGAATATGTAATATCCTAAATCTATATTAAAAACAGGATCTGCAATTCCAAACCAAGAAGTATTCATTGCAAGTATTAATTTTTCCGTCAAAAATGCAGATGCTATCATACTAACTATTACACTTAATATAAGACATATAGACTTATTAGGTAGTTTTGGAAATTCTTTCTTTTCTTCAATAAAAAATTTTTTTAATCCTCTATGTATAAATTTTGTTGTTATGTATGTTAATATATATAATACAACAAAATTTATAGCAACTACGATCATTCTATATTCTATGTTCTGCTTAAGATTTGATAGATATTCTTGTCCAATTTCTAATGTTCTTAAATATTCTCCTCTTAGAGTTATTCCTAAATAAATTGCAAATAGTATTAAAAATGTAACTACTAGTATTACTCTTTTCTTGTTTTTCTTCATTTTATTTCCCCCTATATTTTTATTGTATATTTTATAGTATTGCGTCTACAAAATCTTCTGAATTAAAGATTTCCATATCATCTATTTGCTCTCCAACACCAATGAATTTTATTGGTGTTTTATTTTCGTGAACTATTCCTAAAACTGCTCCACCTTTTGCAGTTCCATCTAGCTTTGTTAATACAAGTCCTGTTATATCAACAGTTTCCTTAAAGGCCTTTGCCTGAGAAATTGCATTTTGCCCAGTTGTTGCATCCAACACCAATAAGATTTCCTTTTTTGCATCTGGTAATTCTTTATCAATTACTTTCTTTATTTTTAATAATTCATCCATTAAATACTTTTTATTGTGAAGTCTTCCTGCAGTATCACATATTAAGACATCTGCTTTATCTTTTTTTAATTGTTGTATTGCTTCGTATACTACAGATGCAGGATCTGTTCCTTCTTCTTTTTTTATTATTTTTGAATTACTTCTATTTGCCCATATTTCTATTTGCTCAACTGCTGCAGCTCTAAATGTATCTGCAGCTGCAATTATAACTTCCTTACCTTCTTTTTTTATTCTGTGTGCTATTTTTCCAATTGAAGTAGTTTTACCTACTCCATTTACTCCTACCACCAATATTACTGTTGGTTTTTTAGATAAATCTAAATCATTTGGAGTCTCATCTAATATTTTTTTCATTTCTTCTCTTAATGCAACCTTTACTCCATTTTCATCTGTAATCTTTTCTTTTTTTATTCTATCTCTTAACTTAGCAATTATATCTACAGATGTATCCACTCCTATATCAGACATTATTAGTATTTCTTCTAACTCTTCTAATAACTCCTCGTCAACCTTTCTAAAAGTACTAAAAACATTGTTCATTTTGTCTGCCATAGAGTCTCTTGTTTTTCCTAAACCATTTTTTAATTTATCAAAGAATCCCATTCTAGACCTCTTTCTATCTTTTGTCTTATTTTATCAGCAGGTATTATATCATACTTTTATAATCTTTGCAAAATTTTATATTCAAAATTTTTATATAGCATTTTTTCTATATCTTTACTATTAAATCCATTATTTAAAAGTAATTTCTCTAAGTCTTTCTTTATATACTCTTGTTTAAATACATTAAAATGTTTATAGTATCTTTTATTTTTTTTATAGTATGTCATATCATCTGTAGATATAGCTATATTATTCACTCCTCCTAATAAATTAGATACATACTTAATGTGTTGTACATATGCTTTTTTGTATTTAATATTCCTTTTACTAAATTTTTCTTCTTTTATACAAAAAGGTTTTACTGAAACCATCCCAATAACCCCTCCTAATTCTTTTATTTTAATTATTTGATCATCACTTAGATTTCTTGGATTATTACAAATTTTTTTTGCATTTGAATGGGATGCAAAAACTATTGGACTTTTCCCTTTGTTTTTTAATTCATTACATAATTCTATTATATTATAAAAAGTTCTTTCATTTGCATGTGATAAATCAATCGCTATTTTTTTATCTACTAGTTTTTCAACTAGTTCTCTTCCCAATTTAGTTAACCCTCTTGCTTTATCTCCTTTTGCTCCTCCTCCAAATTTATTATCATTGTTCCATACTATATTTACACTTCTCACGCCTAAATTATATATTTCTTCTAAATCATCTAATCTTTTTAAATAATCTAGTCCTTCTATTCCATAGATATATTTTATATTTTCAGGTATTAAATTATTTTCATTTATTAACCTATTAACTTCATTTAGATTTTTGATAATATCCATTTTCTCTTCTTTTATTCCTAATTCATCTTGCATTTCTTTAGATGACATATAAAACAAATTAAATATTCCACCATTAATATTATTTGTAAATATCTTTTTTAAATGTTTTTTTACTTCTTTTAAATTATCTTTATTCATATATATATATGTTAATAAATCATAATGTAAATCAAACATAAAACCACCTTATATATATTATTAAAGTTTATAATAATTTATTATTTATTTGTCAAAAAAATCACACCTATAGAATGAGGTGCGACGGTCTTACTTATTGGAGCTTCCAGGCGGAATCGAACCGCCGACCTACAGGTTACGAATCTGTTGCTCTACCAACTGAGCTATGGAAGCATTTATTAATCTTCATTAGTATACTATAATTACTTTTTATTTGCAATATAAAAAATCTAATATGCTATATAAAAATTTATACAAAAAATAGGAATAGATAAACATTTATCTATTCCTATTTTTTTGAATACACTAAAAATGTTTTCCAACTTTTGATTTACCATTTTTGCTGTTTTCATCTACTTCTTTTTTATCCTCAATAGGTTCTTCCTGTGTATTATTTGTTGCTTTGTGTATTTCTTCTATTATATTTCCTTCAGATACATTTTTTTCTGACATATCATTTTTTTTATCTTTCTTCATTTTCTTTTCTTCTTTTATTATATCTTTATATTTTCTATAATCTAACACAATATATACTGATAGTCCAAGTAATGCTACATTACAAACTCCTAAAGCTCCTATAATTACTTGCTCGTCATTTTGGTCATACCAATTTGATACTGTTCCCATAACTCCTTCAAACCAATCTGATATCTTTGCTATTAATGTTGGTTCTTTCTTTTTATTAACTTTTATGGTATAGCTAATAGTTTCTTCTTTTGGTTCTTCTTCCTCTTTAAGATTCTTTGAATCTTCCATAATCTTCAAATTAATAGTTATAGTATTTTCTCCTACTTGCAAATTTTCTGCTCCTTGTACATCTATTGTTGCACCTTCAATATTTGGAACAGCTTCTATCGATAATTTTTCAACCCAATATTCTAAATCTTCTAAAGTATATTCTAGTGTATTAAAAGCAAATGCTGGATTTAAAGGTGCTTCTATTAATTCTCCATTTCGATTTTCATATTTTATTATTAATGATTTTAATGCAATTGGAACTCTTGCTCTAGTTACTTTTATAATATAATTTGATGTACTTCCATCTTCTGCAGTAACAGTTACTGTTACTGTGTTTTCCCCTTCTTTTAATTTTTTATTTCCTTTAACTGATACTGTTGCTTTTGAATCAGTTGTAGTTGCTTTTACATTAATTTCTTCTATCTCGTAAGGAATAGTTAAAGCATATTCTTTTACATCTTTTTTAAATTCAGGAGTAATTTTTCCTTCTTTAACTGTTAATCCGCTTAATGTACTATCACTTGATTTTTCTGTTTCTTCTGGAGTGGTTTTATTAGAATTATTACTTGAGTATCCCCCACTTGAACTACTTCCTGATGAGCTACCACTTGATGGCTTAACAATACTAACAGTTCTTGATGCAGATTTATTTGATTCCTTTTCTGTATTATAATCTGCAATAGAACCTGAAGAAGTTATTGTTACACTTCCAGAACTACCAGCTGTGCACGTAAAAGAATAAGAACTGTTATCTAAAAAAGCGGTTTTTCCACCTGTTCCATTACTTACTGATGTTGTTACTTTACCTGCTCCACCATTAACTGAAACTGTAACTGTAAAAGTCCCCCCTGGTGATACAGACGATTTTGATGTGCTTATGCTTATGCTAGCTGCATCTGATTTAATTGTCATTAATAGCAATATAAACGCAATTGCTGTTAATATAAACAATAATTTATTCAAAATATTATTTTTCATTATTTTTCTCCCCATATTAAATTTAAATTATTTTAAATTGTTATTTTGCTTGCATTCATTATTTGATTTTTTATTTTTACGTAATCTGTTGCACTTATTTTTCCATCTTTATTTGCATCTGCAGCCTTCTCAGCTGTACTATTCATATTGTTAGAACCCATAATTTTATTTTTTACCTTCACATAATCCATAGCACTTATCTTTCCATCTCCACTTACATCGCCAAGCATTACTAGGGTATATGTTTTTCCTTCAAAAGTTATTTTTGCTCCGGTTCCAAATGTTTTACTTGTATTTTTTGCTCCTTCTATTGTTTTTATTGTTGCTCCTGGTGCAACTATTATATTACTTCCACTTACTTTATATTGCTTTATTACCACTAAATACGTTTTACTTCCGTCATTAGCTTCCCTTGCCATATAGCCTGTTCCATATGGTGTAGAAACTCTATCCCAATAATAACTATTTATTTTTTTTGTTGCTCTTTTAGTTATTAATACTTTAGTATTCTTAGGTACAAGTGCAATACTATTTCCATTTGGTGCATCCTTTAATTTTAATCCACCATTTGCGTTTATATATGCTTGTTCTCCAGTCTCTTTAACAGAAGAATTTGAAGGTTTTGCACATGCTTTTGAAGGCATATTTTTGTATAATGGTATTATAAAAGTAAATGGACCCTCTAGTATTCCATAATCTTTGTAATCACTTCTAATTGAAGTTCCTTCATTTTGAGCAGCCAATACATTTTGCATATACTGATTTTCATATAAATCATTTTTATTAACTACATTAAATTTTTGAAAATATAATGTGTTTTGTCCAAGGGATATGAAGTTTTTTGCTAAAAATTCTGTACCACCTATTATTGATGCAGCTAAGCTAGTCCATTTCTCTTTTTTTGCTCTAGCTAGTCCATTATCTATTATTTTTTCTGATGTATTTCCTGTTGCCCCAATATTAAATACATTATAATAAGTTTTTCCTTCACTTTTTATTCCTCGTCCTAATGTTGACCCTTTAGTTCCTTGTTCTTGTATAATCCTTGCAACAATATGATATGGGCTAACCTTATGCTTTACTGCTGCTTCTAATATAGCATTTACACATGCATCACTACTTATAAATGTTCCCTTTACCATTTTTTGTATGGCAGTTTTTTCAGCAGAAGTAGTTTTACTACTTGAATACGATAGTTCTTGAAATTGAAATACATCACTTTCATTTATGCTATTCCTAGGGTCTATCATATATTCTATAGCATTTCTAGATGTACATCTCCAACTTCCGTTATCATATGGTTTTTCATTACATATAGTGCAAATCCATCCTTTAGGATAATTATATGGAGATAAATTTTTAGGTGACCCTCTATGCCCTACATATTCATTATTTATTACTGTTTCCCATTCTAAGCCTGTTTCATACAGTTTAAACGTCCACTTTGGATGAGCTTTTGCTAAAGTTTGCAAAAGTGATTTGTAGCCTGGATATGTAGTATCAAAATTTTTTGGTAAATTGTTTGAACTTGAGCTATATGTATATGTTGTTGCATATGATTTGTTTGTTAACATAGGAATAAAACCAAACATGGTATATATCATAACAAAAAGAATTAAAATACATAGAATTTTTTTATTAAATTTATTAGAAATATATCTTTGCATTTTTATCTCCTCTTTCGTATTAATTGTATGTGATTTACATAGTTAAAGTATATCGTAAGCAAAAAAACAAGTCAAGGAAAAAAGCAAAAAAATACTAGAATTTTTAAAGTTTTTGTCTTTTTATTATATAAACAAAATTAAGGCTTTGAAAATAATTTCAAAGCCTTAAAATTTTAAATTAAGTACTAGTTGCATCCGCATCCTCTATTACATCCGCAGTTTGTGAATAACAATAAGAATATTATTATAAAGAATAATATTGAACAGTCATCTCCACATCCTCCAAATAATCCTCCCAATCCATTATTGCATCCACATCCGCAATTTCTTTCATCTGGCATAATGTTTACCTCCTTAATTTATATGTTATATGGTATAGTATGCAAAGTATGTAAATTGTGTTACTGTTTTTCAATATTTTTAATTTGACAATAATTTAATATGTGATATAATATTATTTAGTAACATATTATGTTGCTAAATAATATTTTGGAGGATTGTAAAATGAATGTAGAAGAAAGAAAAAACGTAATGCCTGAACGGTTATACTCTTTAGACAATAACATGTCTTTAGAAAAAATTATTCAGGCAAAGAAAACAGGCGATTTTCTAATTGCCCATGTACTTTATTTTGATTCTAAACATGGCTGTCTTAAGGTTAATTTAGGAAATCATATTAATGGTGAAATTCCATTGGATGAATTCACTATTTACTCAACTATCCGTACAAATGGTAATATTTCTGCGTCAGTTTATTCACTGATTGGACAAAATGTTTGCACATGTGTACGAGAAATCTGCGATGAATCTAAGATTATTTTATCTCGGAAAGAAAACATGATTAAAGCATTTAATCTCATTGCACAGTCTAATGACAAAATTTTTTCTTGCTTGATACAAAATGTTGTGCCTTATGGATTATTTGTTGATGTTGGTCATGGAATTAATGGTTTCATCCATACGCAAAATCTTGTTCTTTCTCGAATAGATAATCCTATGGTTGTAGGATTTAAACCACTAGACAGTATTAATGCAAAAATCACTTCAATCAATACTGAAAAGTACCAAATAGCACTAAATCACAAATGTCTAGTTGATAATCTTGCAAACAGCCTAAATTCTGGCGATGTAGTACCATGTACCACATTGGCTTCAAATGAAAATCATGGGTATTTTGTATATTTAAATGAAAATACCCCCGCATTAATGGATGAACCTAATGGACTTAATATCAAATATGGTTCAAGAGTCTCGGCAGTTGTAAAACCATTCAGACCAGACCATCCTGATAGAGTACGTCTAAGATTTCTCTCGTTCATTTCTTAACAGATTTGAACTCCATACAAAAAAGGCACCACTATTGTGGTGTCTTTTTTATTTTTTAAACTTCTTCTCCATAATAAGCCTTTTTATATATTTCTTTTATTTCTTCAACTAATGGATATCTTGGATTTGCACCTGTGCATTGATCATCATGTGCACGTTCTGATAATCCTTGCAAGTTTGCCATAAATACATCTTCTTCTATTCCACAATCTTTTATTGACATTGGCATATTTAAATCTTTCATTAATTGTTTTATTGCTTTTATTAAATTGTTTACACTTTCTTCTTCAGTTTTTCCTGCTACTCCAGCAAATTTTGCCGCTTTTGCATATTTTTTATCAGCTATAAAATATTCGTATTTTGGAAATGATGCAAATTTTGTTGGCTTTTGGGAATTATATTTTATTACATAAGGAAGTAGAATTGCATTTGCTCTTCCATGTGGTATATGATATTCTCCACCTAATTTATGAGCCATACTATGATTTAATCCTAAAAATGCATTTGTAAATGCCATTCCTGCAATACAACTTGCATTGTGCATTTTTTCTCTTGCCTCAATATCGTTTTCTCCGTTATCATATGCTCTTTTTAAATAATCAAATACTATGTCTATTGCTTGAAGTGCCAATCCATCTGTATAATCACTTGCCATGTTAGATACATATGCTTCTAATGCATGTGTTAATACGTCCATACCTGTATCTGCAGTTGCACTCTTTGGAAGTGAAAGCACAAATTGGGGATCAATTATTGCAACATCTGGTCTCAATGCATAATCTGCTAATGGATATTTTATATTTCCATTTTTTCTGTCTGTTATAACTGAAAATGCTGTTACTTCGCTTCCCGTACCAGAAGTTGTTGGTACAGCAACAAATTTTGCTTTTTCTCCTAAATTAGGAAATTTCACAACCCTTTTTCTTATATCCATAAATTTTTGTTTTAATCCATCAAATGTAGCATCTGGATGCTCATAAAATAGCCACATTCCTTTTGCAGCGTCTATCGCTGAACCTCCACCAATTGCAATAATTACATCTGGATTGAAATTTTTCATTTCTTCTACTCCACGCATGATTGTATCTACATCTGGATCTGGTTCTACATCTGAATATATTTTAGAGTGACAATATTGTTCTCTTTTTCTTAAATAGTATAAAGCTTTATCAACATAGCCTAATTTTAACATTGTTGGATCTGTAACTATAAATGCTCTTGATATATTATTCATCTTTTCTAAGTATTGTATTGCGTTTTTTTCAAAATAAATTTTTGGTGGAATTTTAAACCATTGCATATTAACTCTCCTTTTTGCAATTTTTTTCTTATTTATTAAGTTTTGCGTTGATACATTTGAAGTTGTACTATTTTTTCCATATGAGCCACATCCTAAAGTAAGTGATGGTGTATTTGTATTATATATGTCTCCAATTGCTCCTTGCGATGATGGAGAATTAACTATAATTCTTCCTACTCTCATTTCTGAACCAAATTTTTCTATTATCTCATCATCTTCGCTATGGATTATTGCTGAATGTCCAAGTCCTCCAAACTCTAACATTTTTCTGCATTTGTCAAATCCTTCTTCATGACTATTTACAACAAAATATGCAAGTACTGGAGATAATTTTTCTCTAGATAAAGGGTAATCTACTCCAACATCATCTAATTTTGCTATTAATATTTTTGTTTTCTTTGGAACTGTTATTCCGGCTTGTTCTGCAATCCATGAAGCAGATTTTCCTACTACATTTGGATTTACACTTTGCTTTTCAGAATTTATTACATAATTTGATACTTTTTCTATTTCTTCTGCATTTAAGAAATAACAATTATTTTCTTTCATATATTCTTCAAATTCTTCATGTACTTCATTATCTACTATAACTGCTTGTTCAGATGCACATATCATTCCATTATCAAATGTTTTGGATAGCATTAAATCTGTACAAGCTCTTTTTAATTTTGCGGTTTTTTCAATATAGCATGGTGCATTTCCTGGTCCAACTCCTAATGCTGGTTTTCCACAGCTATATGCAGCTTTTACCATTCCAGATCCACCAGTTGCAAGTATTAATGATACTCCTGGATGATTCATAAGCGTGCTAGTTGCTTCTATTGATGGAAATTCAATCCATTGTATACAATTTTCTGGTGCTCCTGCTTTTATAGCAGCATCTCTTAAAATTTCTGCTGCTCTTACAGAACATTTTTGAGCTGATGGATGAAATCCAAATATTATTGGATTTCTTGTTTTAGCACAAATCAAAGATTTAAACATAGTTGTAGATGTTGGATTAGTAACAGGTGTAACACCTGCAATTACACCTATTGGTTCTGCAACTTCTACATATCCTTCTAACTCATTTTCTTCGATTATTCCAACTGTTTTTTCATATTTTATAGAGTGCCAAATATACTCTGTTGCAAATATGTTTTTTATAACTTTATCTTCATACACTCCTCTTCCTGTTTCTTCTACTGCTAATTTTGCGAGTTCTGTATGATGGTCTAAACCTGCAAGTGACATATTGTATACAATATCATTTATTCTTTTTTGGTCTAATTTCATATACTGTTCCAGAGCTTTATTGGCATTCTTTACTAGTCTGTCAATCATTTCTTCAATGTTTACATTATCACTCATTTTATACCTCCTATTTTTATTATGTACAAATTATTTTAATTATATATGATTAATTTGTAGTTTTCAATGATAATGTCAATAAAAAATAAATTTCATTGAAGGTTAGTCAACAGTTTTGTATTTAAAATTACAGAAAAATCTCTTATTGATACTTTTGAAGATGGAACCAATACTTTTGTTAATCCAATGGAACGGTTACTTACAGAGGATGAGAATCTGATGAAATTTTAGAACATGATATGAATGAAATAAGTGAGCATAGCACTTATCCTTCCTTTCTCAGATTACAATCTGATTATTTTGATATATGTGAAATAAACAAAAAGTTTATCTGCTAAATATTATACTACAGTTTAACATAAAATTCAACTCTTATCACTTTATCAGCTAAGATGTTTGTAGGTTTGTCAAACATATGTCACACTTTATTGATAAATATATAGTTTGAAATACCTTTTATGAATTCTTTGTC
>CANRDJ010000019.1 GCA_947629355.1 uncultured Clostridia bacterium | reverse complement strand
AATTCTAGCAGTAATTTTGCATAAAAAAACAGAATATTTCTTTAATATCGAAATACTCTGTAATATAGATGATTACTGCATTTTATTAAATTTCCTTTGTGGTTGGTATATTTTAAACACGAGAGGTGTGGATTTAAACCTTCAATTTCCAGCAGGATGGGAAGAAGCTAGAAGAATTAAATTTGCACAAGGATTTACCTCTCCTGCACCTCGTGATTATGTAGGAACTCGGTCCTCTTGTTGCTCCAGAATCTATTGCAATATATAACTTTACACTTTTCCATAATTTTAGACTAATACTTGCATATCATACACAGGGCAAAGAAATTTACTGGGAATTTCAAAATTATGCTCCGCCTGAGGCAGAGCAAATTGGAGAAACTTTTGCAAGTGTTAGTGGTTATAGATTAGCAGAAGTTCCATATAATTCAAGCTTCGCGGGATACAAAGATTGGTTTATTCAAAATTATAGAAAACCTGGATATACAATAGAAGCAGGGTTTCGGAAATAACCCTCTCCCAATTTCTCAGTTTAATGAAATTTATAATGATAATATAGGTATACTTGTTTTAGGAACAGTTTTATAAAATTTTTCTCAAATTTTAGTTAAATCTATCATTTCTTATAAATTTAATCATAACCACCCGTAAAACGGGTGGTTTGCTCTTAGCCTAGAAGGCTTTTGTACTGGCACTTCTGGGCTTAAGCCCTCTTGAATGGTTTGCCAACCGCATTTCTTTCTCAGGCTACCACTTAAGTGGTCCTAATCCTTTTTTTATTTTTCTCTCTTTTTCTTTTTGTTCTTTTTCAAATGGATCCACATATTCTTTGATACTTATTTGATCCTCTGCTATATCTTCTTGTAATTGTTTTCTTATATATTCTTCTATTGCTTTTTTATTTTTGCCTACTGTATCCACATAATAGCCTCTACACCAAAAGTGCCTATTTCCATATTTGTACTTGTAATTTGCATGCCTATCAAATATCATCAGACTACTCTTTCCTTTTAAATAACCCATTATACTTGCTACACTATATTTCGGTGGTATACTAACTAGCATATGTATATGATTTGGACATAGTTCTGCTTCTATTATATCGATACCTTTTTGTTCGCATAATCTCCTTATTATTATTCCTATATCTTTTCTTATCTTTCCATATATTTCCATTCTTCTGTATTTTGGTGCAAATACCAAGTGATATTTGCAATTCCAAGTGCTGTGTGCTAAACTATTATTGTCTTTCATGACAAATTTCTCCTTTTTGATTTTTATTTACGGTTGGCGAACCATAATTATTATATCAAAAAGGAGGAATTTTTTTACTCATAGCTAGAAGCTTTTAGAACCCCCTGTAAAACAGGGGGGTTTTCGTTACACAAAAATTCGAGCAAAATGGGGCTACCTCTTTTGCTCGGTTTTTTTAATTTATCCTTTAAATTGACCTCCATTAATATGCATTACTTGACCCGTAACATATGATGAGTCTGAACTTGCTAAATATATAAATAATGGTGCTATTTCATAAGGATGACCAGCTCTGCCCATTGGTGCATCTGAGCCAAGTGTTGGTATTTTTTCTGCTTCCCAACATGCTGGTTGAAGTGGCGTCCAGAATACTCCTGGTGATACTGCATTTACTCTTATGTTTTTTGCTGCTAAGTTTGTGGCTAAAGACCTTGTAAATCCTACTATTGCGCCTTTACTAGTTACATAGTCTATTAGTTCTGGCTCTCCCTGAAAGGTAGTTATTGAAGTTACATTTATAATACTTGCACCTGGTTTCATGTGCTTTAATGCTCTTTTAGTTAAGTAAAACATAGAATATATATTCGTTTTCATTGTTAAATCAAATTGTTCATCTGTTATATCTAACAAACTTTTTTGTTGATATTGAACTCCACTATTGTTCACTAATATATCGATTATTCCAAACTTTTTCATTGTTTCATCTACAATTTTGTCACAAAAATTCGTATCTTTAATATCTCCTGCAAGTAGCAAACATGTTCCTCCAAGTCTTTCGATAAAATCTTTTGTTTCTTCTGCATCTTTGTGTTCGTTGTAATATGCTATTACTACTGTTGCACCTTCTTTTACAAAGCCAACTGCAACTGCTCTTCCTATTCCAGAGTCTCCACCTGTTATAATTGCAACTTTGTTAATAAGTTTTCCAGATTCTCTGTAATATGGATTATTAAATATTGGTCTTGGCGTCATTAAATATTCCATTCCTGGCTGGGTATCTTGATGTTGTGGTGGAAATTCTAATTTATAATCTTTACATATTAATCCATATCCTTTATTATCTATGTATTTTAATCCATAATCATCTTGCCCATTATTATTTGAAGTATAATATTTATAATTCATTGCTTTCACCTCATCTATCTATATTCTAAACGATAGATTTTGGTGAATGAGAAAAAATGAGACAGACTCTTTTTTTCTCATAAATCTCTATTAAATTTTCCATTTTTAAAATACAAATTGTCTTTGCTATTTGCCCAAAATGGTATGAGTGCATTTGGTACTTTTATTGTGCTTTCGTTATTTTCTCCAAAGCTTAAAATAAAATAATCACTATTTCGTTCTTCTATTTTATATCTAGTATTCTCGCCATTTTCTAATATATTACTTTCTTTTAAAAATTTATCTTGTATTTTTTTATACTCTTTAACATCTATTAAACTATCCATAAATTTTTGTGTTAATTCTTCTTCTATAATATATTCTCCATTTTTATATCTTAATACTGTGTCATTTCCTATTTTATCTAAAAAATCCTCTGATATATCAGTTTCTTTTGATATTATATTATTGTTAGTATTATACAGATATGCTCCATCTACATCCATATCTACTACTTGATACAAAACATTTTCTTGTTTTAGATTATCCTGTTCTATATTTTTATTTGGTTTTTGTAAAACTTCAGATAACTCACTCATAAAATTCTTAACGAATTGATCATTTTTTGCATTATTAAATAAATCATTTACTAAATTTAAATTCAATAAAATCACTCCTCTTTTTTATAAGTATATTTTCAAAATCATATTGGAAAGCTACTATTGACAAATAGTAGTAAGATAAAATTTCTTTATAACTATATATATTTGATCTAAAATATTCTTTTTTTAAATTTCAATTTTATTTATCTGTTTAAATTATTTTTAATTTTATTATTCTGCGTAATTTTCTCCTGTTGCATAATCTATAATTACTCCTGGCTCAACATTATAGCAATAAACATTAAAGCAGACCTCTTGTCCTTTATCTTCCACAGAATATGCTTCTATTTCCACACCACTTGCAAGAAGATTGTCTCCCTCAAATATTGGCGTTACTCTATATAAAACGTGATTATTTTCATTTGCATATATGTATTTAGCTACTTCATTTTCAAATGGCAACATTCCTTCTGTATTTAAGTATCTTGTACCAGTTATCAAATTTTTTTCATTTGCATTTTCTCCTGCAAGTTGCCATCCTATTAAATGACAACGATTATATAAATATTTATCTTTTATTAAATCATCATATCTTTTTTGTACCCATCCTGTTGGTTTAATTCCTCCAATCTCTCCCCTTTCTGCGTCTTTTGGAGGCATAATTTCTTTGCAAATATTAGCAAAAACTATACCACATCTACCTTTTTCATCTAACTCACTATATTCTTCAAAAGCAGTAGTTGTATAGTCTTGTTCATTAAAATATGGAATATTATTATTTATTTCAATATAGGCCTGACCAGAATATTCTGGAATTTCTGCTAAATTATTATAGTTTGTGACCTGTACATTTAAAGTATTATCACTATTATTGAAAAATTTATTGTTAATATAATTTAATCCAATAAATAAAACTATAATAATTAATGTAGTTACTAATTCTATTAATTTAATATTTTTTCTACTTTTTCTTCTAGCCATTTTCCTCAACCTTTATTGAGAAAAAAAAGGGCTGTCCCCTTTTTTCTCATTTTCTTATTTTACTTCATTTTTCCAAAGTCCATGTTTATTACAATAAGCATATATTATAGAACCTGGAATATATTTAAATCTTGCTACTGGTTCTTGATTTGGATAAAATCTTACTCTTGTTGTTTGATTGTCACTTACAACGGCAATCCACATTATATAATGATCCTCATCCATAGGATGTCCTATTTCTCCTACTTTTACAACCATTTCATCTCCATCTTTTTCATATACTGGAACATGTTTTTCTGTTGCTGCATCTTCTGAATTTGCAACTAACAATTCCATTGGTTTTCCACAACATGTAATGTGACTTGCATCTCCTTGTATTAAGCCTATAAGATTATTACATGTTGGGCATTTGTAAAATACTGTGTTTTTTTCTTTCATTCTAAATTCCTCCCTAGTTTTTTAATAATTCATCTGCTAATTTTTTCATATTGTCTATATTTCCATTGTTCATTTTAGACATAATTGTAACTGTTGTATCACATAAATCTATATCTTTCATTTGACTTATTATTTCTTTCATGCATTTTCCTGCTGATGGTGCCCATGTACCATTTTCTATTATACCTATTTTTCTGTTTTGATAGTTTTTACCTTGTAAATGATGCAAGAACTGCTCCATTGCTGGGAATAATCCCATGTTATAACTTGATGATGCAAGTACAATTTTGTCATATCTGAAGGCATCTTCTATTGCTTCTGCCATATCATCTCTTGCTAAATCTGATATAGCTATTTTTTTTGCACCTTTTTCTTTTAAAATGTCTTTCATTTTAAATGCAGCTTCTTTTGTATGCCCATGGATTGATGAATAAGCAATAAACACTCCATCATCTTCTGGTTTATAGCTACTCCAAATATCATATTTATTTATATAAAATCCTAAATTTTCTTTAAGTATTGGTCCATGAAGTGGGCATATCATTCTTACATCTAATGTAGATACTTTTTTAAGTAATGCTTGTACTTGTACTCCGTATTTTCCAACTATATTAAAATAATATCTTCTTGCCTCGCATGTCCAATCTTCTTCTGTGTCTAATGCTCCAAATTTACCAAATCCATCAGCAGTAAATAATATTTTTTCGCTTTGTTCATATGTACACATTACTTCTGGCCAGTGTACCATTGGAGCCATTACAAATTGCAAAGTATGTTTACCTACATTTAACGTGTCCCCTTCTTTTACTTCTATTTTTCTTTCCTCTAAATTTTTTATATCAAAAAATTGCGGAATAAATGCAAACGTTCTTAAATTTCCTACTATTTTCATTTCTGGATATTTATTTGCTAAACGTTCTATGTTTGCTCCATGGTCTGGTTCTAAATGAGATACTACTAAATAATCTACTTTTTCCCCGCTTAAGTTCCTTTTCTAGATTCTCGAACCATTGATCACTTGCTCTTCTATCTACAGTGTCCATTACAATATTTTTCTCATCTTTTATTAAATATGAATTATATGATATTCCATTTGGTACAACATATTGACCTTCAAACAAGTCTATTGTTTTGTCATCTACTCCAATATATTTTATTTGTTCTGTAATTTCTACATCTTTCATATTAGATTTATCTCCTTACTTTTCATTAAAGTATATTAATAATATTTTTTACTTCATTAACTACATTTTCTATTTTTAATTCCCTTGTATCTTTTTCTTTTCTTAATTTTATCTCTACTAAATCTTCATTAATTTTTTTACCAACTGTAATTCTAATTGGAATTCCTATTAAATCAATATCATTAAATTTTACTCCAGCTCTTTCGTTTCTATCATCTATTAACGCGTCTATACCTAATTCATTAAAAATATTATATAACTTTTCCCCTTCTTCATATTGCTTTTCATCTTTAGGATTTATTACTACAATTGCCACTTTATATGGGGCTACATTTATTGGCCATATTATTCCTTTTTCATCATTGTTTTGTTCAACAATTGCAGATAATATTCTTTCTAATCCAATTCCGTAACAGCCCATTACTACTGGGTGATTTTTGTTATCATCTCCTAAGTAACTTAATCCTAAACTTTCTGAATATTTAGTACCTAATTTAAATGTATTTCCAATTTCAATTCCTTTTTTAAATACTAACTTCCCACCACAATTTGGACATTTGTCACCTTCTTTTACATTTACAATGTCTCCAGCAATATCATATTTAAAGTCTTTTATATTAGCATTAATGTAATGAAATCCTTCCTTGTTTCCACCACAGCAAAAGTTTTTCATATTTAATACTTCATTATCAATTACAATATTTGCTCCTTTTAAATTAATAGGTCCAGTATATCCTGGTACTGCATTTGAATTTGCAATTAATTCATCTTTTGCGAAATTTATTTCATTCCCACTTAATAATTTAAGAACTTTATTTGTATTTAATTCTCTGTCTCCTCTTATAAATAAGATAACTAAATTATTATCTACATTCATAAGTAATGCTTTTACCGTTTTCTTTATATCTATCTTTAAGAAGTCACTTAACTCTTCTATTGTATGTATGTTTGGAGTTTCTACTAATTCTAGTTCTTTTTCGTCCTCTAAGTCTTTATTTGATTTATTTACATTTTGACTAACCTCTAAGTTTGAAGAATAGTCGCAACTATCACAAAGTACTAACACATCTTCTCCTATATCTGTAACTGCATGAAATTCTTCTGAAAGAAGTCCTCCCATTGCACCAGTATCAGCCTTAACTACTGTATATTCAATACCTAATTCTTTAAATATCATGTGATATGCATCAAACATTTTTTTATATGAGATATCTAATCCTTCGTAATCCTTGTCAAAACTATATGCATCCTTCATTAAAAATTCCCTAATTCTAATTAGACCTAATCTTGGTCTTATTTCATCTCTATATTTAAGTCCTATTTGATAAATCGTAAAAGGTAAATCTCTGTATGATTTTACTCTACTCATCGATGCTAAAACAAATAACTCTTCATGTGTTGGTCCTAAAGCATATTCTCTATTATATCTATCATTTAACTTAAACATACTTGAACCAAAGGCTGATTTTCTTCCTGTCTTTTCAAAAATATCCATAGGTAATAAAGTTGGCATACTTAATTCATTAGCTCCTGCATTATTCATGTTTTTTCGTACGATATTTTCTATATTTTTTAATACTTTTTCACCCAAAGGCATTTTTGCATAAACCCCATTGCTTACTTTTTTTATCATTCCACTTTTAACTAAAAGTTTCCCACTGACTGAATCTTCATCTGCTATATTTTCTTTTATGGTATAAAAAAAGTCTTTATTCAATCTCATTTTTATCACTCACATTTCATGCTTTATTTCATTTTTATATGATATTACAAAAAAGCACGTTTTGTCAATATTTCAATTCTTAATTCGATTGCTGTATTCGATTTATCATGACTTTTTTCCTAATTTAATAGTGATATTTCGTTCCTTATTATTTCTTAATATTGTTAATTTTACTTCATCTCCTACTTTTTTAGTATAAATATAACTTCTAAGCTGACTCATTTTATTTATTGTTATTTCATCGATCTTAGTTATTACATCTCCTGTTTTTAATCCTGATGAATAACTTGGTCCCTCTGCCTCAATATATGCTACATAAATTCCTGAATTAAGATCTATCTTTGAATCCAGATATGAAACTACATTTTCATCATAAGCAAATATTCCAAGATTTGCTTCTTCAAATTCTCCATTTTCTGAAAAACTTTGTATTATTGGTTTTACTATATTTATTGGTACTGCAAATCCAATGCCCTCGGCATCCGTTATTTTTACCGAATTAATTCCTATAACTTCGCCGTTTGAATTAATAAGTGGTCCTCCACTATTTCCCGGATTTATTGTTGCATCTGTTTGAATTAAATCTTCCATATATGTCTCCCCATTTTCGTCATCTATTTTTATTGTTCTATTAACGCCACTAATAATTCCTGAAGTTACTGTCCTCTGTAACTCTACTCCTATTGGATTTCCTATAGCATAGGCCTTTTGTCCAATTTTTATATTATCTGAATCCCCTAATGTAATATGTTCTAAATTAGAAACCGATATTTTTAGAATTGCTAAATCCAAATCTTTATCTGACCATACAACACTTCCATTAACTGTTTTAGCATTTTCAAGAGTAACATAGCAATTGCTGTATCTTTCCCCTGCTACGTGCCAATTTGTAAGAATATACCCGTTTTCTGAAACAATTATTCCCGTTCCTAATCCCAAATCAGATGTGCTATTATTTAAAAATATTGAACTCCCTGTGTTTCTAATTTTAGAAATACCAACTACACATCTTATTGTATTTTCTAATACTTTAGTAATATCATTTATATCTTCATTTTGTTCTACCTCATATGAAACTCTATTTGTCTCAACATTTCCATTTGCTTGTTCATGTGAATATACATCAATATTAATATACATATCATAAACAAATATACTAATAACAGCCACTACTATTATTAGTAAAATCAAAAAAATAACTTTCTTAAAATTACTTTGCCTTTTTCTATACTTATACATCCTTTCCTCCTCAAAATTTATAAAGAATAACTTTACATTTTTTATCATAATTATTCTTTGTTTCTATTGATATTATCATTTCCTTTTACTTCTATTCTAATTCAATAAATTAAATTTTATTTTTATTATATGATAAGTGCAAAGTACAAATTCTCTGTCGAATAATGTTTGTTTTTGACAAGTTTTTGACAAAATATTTACAATAATTTATATTTTATGTTACAATTGGGTAAAATAGTTGATTTATAGGCTATTTAAAGATATAAATTAATATAATATTATATGTTTTCGAATATATAAATTAATGTGAAATTTACAAGATAAAGGTGGTTATATGTCAAACAATGTATATTTTTTAACAAATCCGCAAAAATCAATTTGGCTATCTGAACAAACATATCAAGATATGAATGTTAATACTATTTGTGGTACAATATTTTTTAAAGAAAAAGTAGATATAAATTTATTAAAAAAAACTATCAAAATGTTCGTTAAAAAAAATGATGCAATGAGAACTAGAATAATTGTTGAGGATGGAGAACCTAGGCAATTTATTAGTGATATAGATTCATTTGAAATAGAAACATTTGAACTAGATACCATTCAAGAATTAAATAAATTAGAAAAAAAAGTTGCTGAATCTTCTTTTAATTTGCTAGATTCAAATCTTTTTGAGTTTAAAGTTTTTAAATTAAAAGATGGAACTGGTGGGATTATAGGTCATTTACATCATTTAATTTCAGATGCATGGTCTTTTGGAATTCTATCAAAAGGATTAAAAGACATTTACGAAAAATTACTACTTAAAAAAGATTTACCAAAAGATAACCCTTCTTACATAGAGTATATTCAAAAAGAACAAGAATACTTTTCTAGTGACAAATTTATTAAAGATAAAGAATATTGGGATAATGAATACAAAGAAGTACCAGAACTAACAGCCCTTAAACAATATGGAAATAATAATGATGACTTAAGAGCTAAAAGATATAAGGCAGAACTTAATTTAAATTTGTGCGAAGCAATTAATAAATATGCAAGAGACAATAAAACATCTGCATATAGTTTTTTGATGTCAATTTATTCTATATATTTAGCCAGAGTATCTAACATTGATAATGTAGTAATAGGTACTCCTTTTTTAAATCGTTCAAATTTCAAAGAAAAAAATACAATGGGTATGTTTGTAAATACATTACCTAATAAATTAAATATAGATTGGAACATTAATTTTAGTGAATTTATAAAATATACAACTGAGCAACAAAGAAGTATGTTTAGACATAGCAAATATCCTTACGATAAGTTATTAGAAAAAATAAGAAAAGAACATAGTATAAAAAGAAACCTATATGATATTGCTATATCGTATCAAAATGCAAGAAATGATAGTCAAGATTCAGATATAAATTATTATACATATTGGAATTTTAGTGGAAGTGTTCCAGAAAGTATGCAAATACATGTATATGATATGGATAATACAGGTGTTTTGCAAATATTTTATGATTATCAAACATGCAAATTTTCAGAAAAAGAAGTAAAAGAATTCCATAATAGAATATTACATATAATTAATCAAGTATTAGAAAAAGAAATAAGTTTAAAAGATATAGAGATAGTTTCAAATGAAGAAAAGCAAAAACTATTATATGACTTTAATAATACAAAAACAGAATACCCAAGAGATAAAACAATATCACAAATATTTGAAGAGCAAGCCAAATTAAAACCAAATAAACCTGCCATAGAATTCGAAAATAAAAAATTAACATATAAAGAATTTAATGAAAAAGCAAACCAATTAGCAAGACATTTGCAAGAGAAGGGTGTAAACTCACAAGATAAAGTAGTTATTTTAGGTGATAAAAGTATTGATATGTATATATCAATCATGGCGATTTTAAAACTAGGTGCTTTGTATGTACCAGTAGATAATGAATATCCAGAAGAAAGAATAAAAATAATCTTACAAGATTGTAAACCAAAAGTAGTAATTGTAGATGAAAAATATGCTGATTTAGTTAAAAATGAAAATATATGCACTCTACCGCTTCATAATTTAGATAAATATGAATGTACTAATCTAAAAAATACAATAAATTCACGGACAAGGTGCATATATAATATATACTTCTGGATCAACAGGAAAACCAAAAGGAGTAATTGTTCCTCATAGGGGCGTAGTTAGATTAGTAATTAACACAAACTATATTAAATTTGAAGAAACTGATAGAATATTACAAAATATAGCAATAGTTTTCGATGCATCAGTTTTTGCAATATTTGGAGCATTTCTAAATGGATTAACACTATACCCTATTCAAAAAAATAAATTATTAGATTTTGAATATTTTGAAAAATATATCAAGGAAAATAATATTAATATAATTAATTTAACAGTTAGTTTATTTAATAAACTAATAGAATATAATCCTAAAATATTTGATAAAGCAAGAGTAGTTCTAATAGGTGGAGAAGCAGTACTTCCAAAAACAGTAAATATCCTTAAAGCAAATAGTCCTCATGTAGAAGTAGTAAATGTGTATGGGCCTACAGAAAATAGTGATTTGTCAAGTTGCCATATAATAAAAAAAGCATATGAAAAATCTGTGCCAATAGGAATTCCTGTATCTAATTCAACATGCTATATTTTAGATAAAAATCAAAACCTTTTACCAATAGGAATCCCTGGAGAAATTTATGTTGGTGGAGATGGAGTAGCACTTGGTTATTTGAATAATGAAACTTTAACAAAAGAAAAATTTATTGCCAATAGATTTGGAGAAGGTAATCTATATAAAACAGGTGACTTAGGTTATTGGGAAGAAAATGGAATTTTACAATTTGTTTCTAGAATAGATGATCAAGTAAAAATTAGAGGATTTAGAATAGAGCTTAAAGAAATAGAAACAAAAATATTAGAATTTGGAAATATTAAAGAATGTGCCGTAATTATTGCTGAAAATAATAGCACAAAAATATTAGTAGCTTGTATTGGAACAAAAAATCAAATAGATACAAAAGAATTAAATAAATTTTTAAAAACAAAGCTTCCTTTTTATATGGTCCCATCAAAATATATTTGCATGGAAAACCTACCTTTAAATATAAATGGAAAATTAGATACTAAACTTTTATTTAAAAAAATTGCAGATATGCCAGAAGAAATTGTAGAGCCAACAACTGAAATTGAAAAAGGTTTAGTAAATATATGGAAAGAAGTTTTAGAATTAAAAGAAGTAGGGATAAATCAAAATTTCTTTGAAATAGGTGGAGATTCATTATCTGCAATAAAATTAATAAGTTTAATTAACTTAAAATATAATGCACAAACTACTATAAAAACTTTATTTGATATGCCAACAATTGGCGAACTTGCTGTGCATTTAGGAAATAATAACATTACTAATAATGATAATCCAATTAAAAAAGTTGCTAAAAGTGAGAATTATCCTGTTTCTACAGCACAAAAAAGAATCTACTATGCTACGATTATAGATAGTGATAATTCTATATTATATAACATTCCTGGGGGAATAATTTTTGATAAAAAACCAGATATTAAAAAGTTAGAATCTTGCCTAAACGAATTGGTAAATAGGCATGAATCTCTTCGTACTTATTTTGAAATTTATAATAATGAATTAGTTCAAAAAATACAACCTGAAATAGACTTTAAGTTAGATGTATCTGATTATATGATAAATGAAGAAAATTTAAAAAATGAATTTGACAATTTTGTTAAACCATTTGATTTATCCACAGCTCCTTTATTTAGAGCAAAATTATTAAATTTAAGTAATGGAAATGTTGCATTTTTCATAGATATGCATCATATCATATCTGACGGAACCTCTATATCTATACTTATAGATGAGCTTTGTAGTTTATATAATGGTAAAAAATTAAATAAATTAAATATTACATATAAAGATTTTTCAAAATGGGAAAGGGATAAGTTGAAAAATGGTGATTTACAAGAAGCAGAAAATTATTGGGTAAATCAATTTATAAATGATATACCTGTTCTTGATATGCCTACAAATTATTCAAGACCTGCTATGAAATCTTATTCCGGAAATAAAGTTCATTTTCAAATTAATGAAAAGGTAACAAATAAAATTAATTCTCTATGTAATAAGTATTCTATAACCCCTTATATGTTGTTTTTAAGTGCTTATTATGTTTTACTATATAAATATAGTAAACAAGATGATATTATAATTGGCTCTCCTATTGTAGGTAGAAATAATGCAAATACTTATAATGTTATTGGTATGTTTGTAAATTCTTTGCCTATAAGGGCAAAAATTGATTCTAATTCATCTTTTATAGATTTTGTAAATTCTATTAAGTCTATATGTTTAAAAAATTATCAATATCAGGACTATCCTTTTGATGAATTAGTTAATAAATTAAATATTCAAAGAGATACAAGTAGAAACCCATTGTTTGATGTTATGTTTACATATCAAAACAATGGCAATCCAGATATCAATTTTGATGGAATTAATGTAAAATATTATATTCCTGATACAAAAATATCTAAATTTGATTTGTCTTTGGAAATTATACCAGAAAATGATTTATTAAATTTATCTTTTGAATATTCTAATAGTCTATTCAATAAAGAATTTATTAAACATTTATCTAACCATTATATTAATATTATAAATACTATTTTAGAAGATTCTACAATTAAAATTTCTGACATCAATATACTATCAAAAGCTGAACAATCTAAAATATTATATGAATTCAATAATACAAAAATGGATTATCCAAAAGAAAAAACAATATCTATTCTTTTTGAAGAACAAGTACAAAAAACCCCAAATAATATTGCTATTGTATTTGAAAATCAAGAGTTAACTTATAAAGAGTTAAATGAAAAGGCAAATTGCTTAGCACATTATTTAAGGAAAAAAGGTATTAATAGAAATGACATTATAGGTATTATGGTTAATCGTTCTCTAGAAATGATTATAGCTATTCTTGCTGTTTTAAAAAGTGGTGGAGCATATATTCCAATTGATCCTGAATATCCTGAAGATAGAATTAAATATATGTTAAATAATAGCAATGCAAAATTATTATTAACTCAAAAAAAATTAGAAGATAATATTGAATTTGATAATAAAGTTTGTATAGATTTAATAAATGATAAAATCTATACAAATAATTGTGATAATTTAAAATGTATAAATAATTACAATGATTTATCATATATAATTTATACTTCAGGTTCAACAGGTGTCCCTAAAGGTGTTTGTCTAACACATAAAGCTCTTACTAATTTAGCATTATATTTAAATAATAATGTTGAATTTCTTAAAGAAACGAATACTCAGAAATCTATTGCATCTGTCACTACTATAAGTTTTGATATATTTATTTTTGAGACTTTAATTTGTTTACAAAAGGGATTAAGAATTATAATATCTAATGAGGAAGAACAACATATACCATCAGAATTATTAGAGTTAATCAAAAAGGAAAAAATAGATATTATACAAATGACTCCTTCTAGAATGCAAATTTTCTTAGATAATATTGCATCTAATAATTTATATAGTTTAAATTATGTAGTTTTAGCAGGAGAACCATTACCTGATTCATTGTTATCTAACTTATTAAAAATGGGCATCAAAAAAGTATATAATGGATATGGGCCTAGTGAAACTACTGTTTTTTCAACATTTACTGACGTAACTTCTTACCCAAAAATTAATATTGGTAAACCTTTATCAAATACTCAAATGTACATATTGGATAAATATATGCATCCATGTCCTATTGATGTTCCTGGAGAACTTTACATATCTGGAGATGGTATATCAAAAGGGTATCTAAATAATGAAGAATTAACAAATAAATTGTTTATTGATAATCCATTTGTAGAAAAAACAAAAATGTATAAAACAGGTGACCTTTGCAAATTCTTATCAAATGGAGAAATTGAATATTTAGAAAGAATAGATAATCAAATAAAAATCAGAGGATTAAGGATTGAACTTGGTGAAATAGAAAATAAAATCTTAACATATCCTAATATAAAAAAAGCCTGTGTAATTAAGCAAACAATTAATAATAGAGATTTCATTTCTGCTTATTTTACAGTAAATAAAAGAATAAATATTAGTGAACTTAGAAAATATTTATCTAAATATTTGCCTAAATACATGGTGCCTTCATATTTTACTGTGCTTGATGACTTTCCTTATACCCCTAATGGTAAAATAAACAAAAAAGTATTACCACTTCCAAAAGAAATTTTAAATTCTGACAAACCAAACGAGTATACTGCTCCTAAAACAGATTTAGAAAAAAAATTTGTTGCTGTATGGGAAAAAGTTCTAAATATCAAACCTATAGGAATAAATGATAACTTCTTTGAACTTGGTGGAGATTCAATTTTGGCTATGAATTTAAATATAGAATTAAAAAAAGTAATTGATTCTATTTCTTATTCAGATATTTTTAAATTTCCAACTATATCTGAATTAATAAAAAAAGCTAAATCTAAAAATAATGATTACGATTTTAATTATATGGGAAAAAATTACGATAAATATACTGATTTATTAAATTTAAATGCTACTGTTCCTAAAATTTCTAATTTAAAATACAAGACTAGTGGTAATATATTACTTACTGGAGCTACTGGTTTCCTTGGAATTCATATTTTAGATAGTTTTATAAAAAAGGAAAAAGGAAAAGTTTACTGCTTAATTAGAGAAGAACCTGGTCTTACAGCACAGGCAAAATTACACCAAAAATTAAATTATTACTTTGGAAATAAATATGATAAACTAATTGGTAAAAGAATTTTTGCTATAACAGGAAATATAACTAAGCCTGGATTTGGTTTAAATCAAGAGGATTTATTGTCTCTTTCTAATAATATTAATATAGTTATTAATACTGCTGCACGTGTTGCTCATTATGGAAATTACTCTGATTTTTATAGTACAAATGTACAAAGCGTAAAAAATATGATTGATTTTTGTAAAAGCTTTGATAAAAAATTGTATCATATATCAACTCTAAGTGTATCTGGAAATTCTTTAGATAGTAGTAGTATTAAGCAAAACATGGATCATATTACCTATTTTAAGGAAAATAATTTATATATAGGTCAATCACTAGAAAATGTATATGTAAGAAGTAAATTTGAAGCAGAATGTTTAATTTTAGACTCTATTTTAGACGGACTAGATGCCTATATTTTACGTGTAGGTAATTTAATGCCAAGGCTTAAAGATGGTATGTTCCAAGAAAATGTAATTGATAATGCATTTATTAACAGAATTATCAGTTTTATAAAAATAGGTGCAATACCAGATTATCTTGAAGAAGAGTATTTAGAGTTTACTCCTATTGATATAACAGCAAACGCTATAATAAAATTAATAACACATCCAAACTCAAATAATAGAATTCTTCACTTGTTTAATCATAACCATATTTATATAAATAAATGCATTAAATATTTTAAATTATTAAATTCAGATATAAAAATACTACCTGAAAATGAATTTAAAAAACTTATAAATTCTACATTAAATAGTAACAAGAAAAAAGAAATACTAAATTCATTAATAAATGATTTAGATTCTGATTTACATTTATTATATAAAACTGATATAATAGTAAAATCAGAAGTCACAATAAAATATTTGTCAAAAATAGGATTTTCATGGCCCAAAATTAGTGATAAATATATTATGATGTTTATAGAAATGTTAAGGAGGAATATTTAATGCTAACATCTATATCTACAATTTTTATATTAATTATATCATGTGTATTAGTTAATATTTTATTAATTTATTTACTAAATATTAAAAAAAATACACTTTCTCAAACACATAGATTTTTTACATTAGCATGTTTTTGTATGTCGTTTTGGTTAATAACTATTATTCTGCAAGCTACATTAACTAATATTTTAAATATTAATCCAATTTATTTTGAATACTTAGTATATATAGGGGCTTGTTTTTTACCTGTATCATTCTTCTTTTTAAGTATTTCTTTTTCAAATACTAAATATAAATTTTCTAAAAAGTATAAATTATTATTTGTAATTCCAATAATTTCACTAATAGCACTTTGGACAAATGATATTCATCATTTATTTTATAAAGTATATTCAGTAAATATAAGTGAAACAGTAGCTGGTCCATTTTTAATGCTACACAATATATATTCATATGTTTTATTAGCTTTAGGTCTAATAAGACTTTTGCAATATTCTATCAAAAATGCCGGCTTCTTTTCTAGACAATCAATTTTTATATGTTTAGGAGTTTTTATTCCTGTTATTATTAATTTATTAGGAACCTTTGGAATTATAAAAATGACAATTTACATTACTCCTATATCCTTTGCTGTTGCAATTCTCCTCTTTGCTTTAGCAATATTTAAATTTGATTTTTTAAAAATTACACCAATAGCATTGCAAAGAATTGTTGATAGAATATCAGATAGCTATATAGTATTAAATGAGGATAATAAAATTACAGATTTTAATCAAACTTTTTTGGATGTATTTAATGCTGTTTCTAATGATATTAGAAATAAAAATTTATTTGAATTAATAGGACATTATAAAGATTTAAATGTTGATGCTAATATCTTAAAAAAATCACTAAATGAAGCAAATAATTCTGATAAAACAGTAATACTAGAAAAACATTTTGATAAAATTAATAAAGATTTCCATATTGAAATAAATCGTATAGAATCAAAAGGAAATTTTTTAGGAACTCTTATACTATTAAAAGATGTTACTCAGCATAATATAGATATGCAAACTATAAAAGATAATCAAGATATGCTTGTTGAAAAAGAGCGTTTAGCATCTCTTGGTCAGATGATTGGTGGTATAGCTCATAACTTAAAAACTCCTATAATGTCTATTGCTGGTGCTACAGAAGGTCTTTCTGATTTGATTAAAGAATATGATTCCTCTATAGAAGATCCAGAAGTAACTCCTAAGGATCATCATGATATTGCAAAGGATATGAATGAGTGGATAGAAAAAATAAAAACACATTTATCATATATGTCTGATGTAATTACTGCTATAAAAGGACAGGCAGTTGCTTTTTCAGAACAAACTGCAAGTGGATTTACAGTTAAAGAACTTATAAACTATGTAGATATATTAATGAAACATGAACTTAAAAATGCATTAATTACTTTAAATCTTCAGTCTGATATAGATACCTCAACTACTGTAAAAGGTAATATTAATAGTTTAGTACAAGTAATAAATAATATAATATCAAATGCTATACAAGCATACCAGTCTCAAGAAAAAACAAATGGAACTATAGACTTTAGAATATATAAAGAAAATAATAATCTTGTATTTAAAATATCTGATATGGCAGGAGGATTACCTGACAACGTAACAGAAAAATTGTTTAAAGAAATGATTACAACTAAAGGTAAAAATGGTACAGGTCTTGGATTATTTATGTCATATTCAAATATTAAAGCTCACTTTAATGGTAAACTAAGATATGAAACTGAAAAAGGCAAAGGAACTTCTTTCTTCATAGAAATTCCAATAGTATAATATTATATCTTTTATATGTATTGTTGGTTTTTGTTATTATTTAATAAGTTTTGTAATATCTTGAAATGATTTGTCGAAAGCATTTACATTTACATAAAATACTTGTTAAAATAAGATTACATCACATTAGTGATATAATTTTATTAGAAAGGATGGGGCTATTATGTCATACAAAGACAGCAAAGATTTCCACAATGATTATTCTAATGGATATTCACAAAACGGAAATGTCTATGATAGTAATGGCAATAAGATTGACTATCAAACTGGGGACGGTGATTATCGTATAAACGATAGTAGCTCCAATGACGGTCAGCTTTATGACAAACATAAGTAGATAGCACCCCAGTGGTCTGGGATTTCCCAGACCACACCTTTTAAAAATATGAGGGACGTGATTAGTTTTGAATTCACTAAAAACTACTATAAACTTAGATAACAATTATTATATGAAAATACTAGATAATAATAATGATTTACCTTTAGATGTTATTAATGTTGAAAACATAAATATTATAAATATAATAAAAAAAAGATACTTTCTATTAAAAATTGATTTTGATTGTTTGAATAAAAATCTTTATAAAAAAATTTTAAAAAGATTGCTATTTATAAAAAGAATAATATTAAAAAATAGGATAGAAATTGGTGTTTCAGAAAATTCTAAAAAGCTTCTTGGATATATAATCAATTACGATAAAAATAATATAGAGCAAAATAATTTTATTTTAGGAATTAATTCCATTTTTTATGATAATAGATACCAAAGATATAATAATATTTATGATACAGTATGCAAATACCTAGATAATCATTTTTACGGAAAAAACTTATGTGATTTTAAAGATAGTAAATGTGGCGAAAAAAGAAATACTACTTCAACTATTGGTTGTTGTCATCACTACCGAAATAAATTACTAGGTCCACTTATTTCTCACAATTTAACCCCTTGCAAATATTTAACTGAAAATTATACTTGTGGTGCTCAATGTATTTCTTGTAAATTATTTACATGTGATTATTTAGAAAAGAAAGGAATTAAATTTAAAATAAAAGATATTTTATTACTAGATACTTTCTTTAACCCAATACAAAAGTATTTTATAAAATATATGGTTTTTACTCCAAAAGAAAAAATATTAAAAAGGTTAATGATATTATAATATAACTTATAAAATAAAATTCCCATTTATATGGGAATTTTTATTTTATATCTAAATAATACACTTTACTTTCGTATTTTTTAGTTTTATCAAAACTTTCAGAATAATCATCTTTAACATATTTAAATCCAACCTTTTGCATTACTATTCCAGATACTGGATTTAATTTTGCGTGTGCACATCTAAATTTTTTTATTCCTACTTCATTTATTAAAAAATCCATTACTCTTTTTAAACTTTCAGTAGTATACCCCTGTCTCCAATATTTTTTCCCTATTCCATAGCCTATTTCATATCTTTTTTCTCCTTTTCTATAAAGAGCTGATATGGATCCAATAAGTTCTTTTGTCTCTTTTAGCTCTATACCCCAAGTATAATAGTTATGCTTTTTATAATTTTTTTCTTCTTCTTTTAGCCAATTTACTGTATCTTTCATACTTTTATGTGTTGTCCATCTCATATATTTTGAAACCTCATCATCACTTGCCCAATTTTTAAATACTTGCTCTGCATCACTTACTTTTAATTTTCTTAAAACAATTCTTTTTGTTTCTAATCTAATACTCCCTTTATGATTCAAAAACTCTGTCGCCTCCTTTTTCTAAAATTTATATTGTACATTATAGCATTTATAAAAGTTTAATACAAAAAAATCACTCTAGTTTTTTCTAAAGTGATTCTTTTTATTTTTAATTATTTGAATCTTCTAGAGAACCAAATAATTCATCAAATTTTTCTTCTAATTCTTTTTGAATATCATACGATAATACTTCATCTTCTTTATTTGTATCTCTATCTTCTAAAACATCCTCTAAAGGTAATTCTGTTGTAGTTTCTATTTGTTTATCATTTGGTTCGTCTTCAAATAAATCATCCAAACTTTCAATTTTTGTGTTTTCCTTTTTTTCCTCAGTCTCTTCTACATAAGGATTGTATGGATTATATTTCCTCCATTTACCCCTGTCTATAGGTGGTATATCATTATGACTACACATATATTGATTTACTAATTTTAAAGTATTATATTTAAAATAATAATATTTCTGGGCTTTTATTGGTTTTACACCTTTTTCAAAAATGATACATAAATCATTATCTAATCTTCTAAGTTCATCTGGTGTCATTAGAGCTCTTGCCATTATTTGTTCTGATTTATTATATCCTTGCCTCCACATATGCTTGTCTTTATTTACAGACCAACTATCTCTATTTATAGTTTTTTCTCCAAGTTCTTTTGAATAATATTCAACTGTTTTCTGCGAATTGCTTCCTAAAAATATTGTAGTGTCACAGTTACCAATTATTGTTTCATGAGACTTTTCATAAACCGCCTCTAATTGGTCTAAGTTTTGTAAAATAACACTAAATGATATTTTTCTACTTCTTGACGTTGATATCTTTTTATCAAAGTCTGGTATTCTACCTATATTTGCAAACTCATCCAATATAAAGTATGTAGGCTGTGGAAGTGCTCCTCCGTTTAAATCTGCAAAATCATATAATCTTTGTATCATTTGTGAGAAGAATATTGTAAGTAAAAAATCATAAGCTGCATGTGTATCAGATGAAATAACATATACTGCTGTTTTCTTTCTACCTATATCTTCAAAGTCTATTGTATTTGTTGATGTAAGTTCTGCAATTTCTTTAGAGTCAAACTTACCAAGTTTTGATTGAAGTGAAGATAGTATTGAACTATATGTTTTTTCTGGAGCTATTTCTATAGATTTATAGAACATTCTTGCTGGATGGTCATATGGTAACTGATTCATAAGTTCTGTAAGTAAGTTTCCTGCCCCGTTATTATTTGCGGCTCTAACTAATTCTGCACAACTTGATAAACTTTGCTCTTCTTCTGGCCTTGTTGCAAGTAAATAATATATTAATGCTTTCAATAGCATTTCTGCCATATCGTCCCAATATGGATCAGCTTGATTTTGTATATCACTTTGTCCTTTTACAATTGTATTTGCAATTATATCAACATCTATTTCATTTTGTATATGCATTAGTGGATTATATCCATCACTATTTTTTGGATTGACCAAGTTGAATATTTTTATGTCATAACCCTTGCTTCTTAAATATCCTGCAGTTTTATCGTATAATTCCCCTTTTGGATCTGTAAATACATATGATCCTAAAAGCTGATATGCGTTTGGAATAACATAAGATGCAGATTTACCAGAACCTGATCCGTCCTACAACTAGTACGTTTGTATTACCTCTTTTATCTACTGGTAAATAATGATTTTCTGCAAGTAGTATTCCTTTTTTCTTACTTAGAACTTCATATTGTTCACCTGTTGCCCAATCACTTGATCCATGCTCAATATCTGTATATTCATTCTTTGGCATCATTTTAATAAATCCAACTACAGCACATATCAATAACAAAATTGATGTATAGCCTTCAGTTTTCCAAAATATTTCTATATATTCACTTTTAAATATTTTGCCTAAGTTTCCCCCCATATCAATTATATTAGAAAACATTTTTTCTATAAAATCACCAAAATTAAATATACCATTTTCTGTTGCTTCAACTATGCTAACTGTTATAGGCGAAACTAATACTATGGATAATAATACCCATAGTACTGCAACTATTACTATTACATTTTTACTCTTTTTTAAAGTTCTTTCAATTTTATAATTCATAACTTTAATCACCTTTTCATTTGTAAAAAATATTATCTGTCTTCTCTTGCTTCCTTTTTCAACCTAGTTTTTTCTGCCTTTATTTCTATAAATCCGTATTTTTCATTTCTTTTTCTTGCACTCTCGGCTACTGATTCGGTATTGTCTTTACCTTTTTCCAATTTTCCTTTACCAACTTGTACTGGTATTGATGCACCGATTTCATAATCTTCCATCGTATATCCTCCTTTAATTAAATGACGATTATTTATAAATTATTTATTAATTTCTTTTATTTCAAATGCAAAGTAACTTTTATATGGTTTCAGTTTGCATTTTCCTTTAACTTCATTTGTTTTTTCATCAAAATATAATATTGGTTTTATTTCTTCTGTAGTTTCTGGATCAATTATAGAAATTGGTCTTTTTAAATCTGGTGTGTATTCTACCTCTTCTTCAGGTTGTTCATCTTCACTGTAAATACTTCTAAATTTCATTGGAATAGGTTTTTTACAAACCTTTACTACATCTCCTTCTAAAACTCCTGTATTTACAACTACTTTCTCTTTCCCAAAGGAAAGTATCACTAAATCATTTCCATCAGGATTAGGTTCATTTATGTAGAAAGTTTTTTTCTTTTTTTCTCCTACAAACTCTTCTGTATAATCTAATCTTTGAACTGTGTATTTAGGAGAGTTTTTAGCCATTTCCTTTTCTGTTTTATTTACCTCATAAATTACCGTATTTACGTTTTGCTGGTCTGTTATACTAAAATGTTTTCCTTGTATAAATTGTTTCATTTCCATGCTTTTTAAGCACCTCACTTCTACATATATTAATGCACTTCGTCTTTCGTATAATTCCTTTTTTATTATACAATAAAACGATTTATATGTCAATATATTTAAACCAATTATGTGAACTATCTTCTTCTAGGATTAAAATCAGATATTGCTTTTAATTTTTCAAACAGCTCCTTTTCATCTTCTGTTAATTTTTTTGGTACTACTGTTTTTACTTCTGCTATCAAATCTCCTCTACTGCCTCTTCCATCTTTATATCCTTTTTGTGGAATTTTTACTTTTTCTCCACTTTGTATCCCCGGTGGAACATATAAAGAAATAGTATCGTCTATAGAATCAATATTTACTCTTTTCCCAAGTGCCGCTTCCCACGGTGTTAAATATAAATCTGTTACAATGTCATATCCTTGTAATTTAAATTTCTCATTATGATTTATATTTATTTTTATAAACATATCTCCATTCTTACCACCATTTTGTCCCTGCTTTCCTTGCCCAAGTAATCTTATTTTTTCTCCATCTCTAATTCCTTCTGGTATTTTTACTGAGAATGTTTTCATTTTTCCGTTAACAGTTCTTAATGAAATTTTCTTTTCAGTTCCAAAATATGCATCTTCAATTTCTACATTAATTTCAGTTTCTACATTTTCTCCTTTTACAGGCACTTTCTTTTTTGAATTTTTAGTTTCCGCTTTATCAGTTTCTAGTGGTGTTCCAAAAAACATATTAAAAAAGTCACTAAAAACTGAGTCTTTATTTCTTTTACTCTCTTCATAAGCTTGTCTTGATTGTTTTTTTCCCACATGATTATTCCATATTCTATCGTATTTTCTTTTACTATTAGTATTTGATAATACTCTATATGCTTCATTAATATCTTTAAATCTTTCTTCTGCCCCTAAGTTCCCAGAATTTACATCTGGATGATATTTTTTTGCTTGTTCTCGAAAAGCTATTTTTATTTCATCACTATTTACTTTATTAGTCTTTAATTCTAATATTTTATAATAATCTTTAAAAATCATTTCAACATCCTCCAAATAGCTTAACACTAATTGTAATTATAGCATAAAAATACTTATTTGTGAATATAAGTTTTGCAACTTCTTTCAATTTTTTATTGCATTTTTATTACATTTTGAATATAATTTATTTAAGATATTATGCAAAGTAATATAAAGGAGGGAAATTTATGAGAAAGGGCGTTTCTTCAAATCAGAATTTTAAATATAGAATTATTGGCGTTGACGATGAAGCGGGAATACTAGATACACTTAAAGTATTTTTAAATAAGGCAGGATATGACTTTGTTGGAATTACAAATCCAATAAAGGCAATAGAAATGGTAAAAGAAGAACATTTTGATTTGATGTTACTTGACTTTATTATGACTCCTATTCATGGAGATCAAGTAGTTGAGAAAATTAGAAAATTTAATAAAGATTTATACATATTACTACTTACAGGTCACAAGGATTTGGCTCCTCCATTGGAGACCATTAAAAGATTAGATATCCAAGGTTACTGCGAAAAAAGCGATAAATTTGACCAATTGCTTCTACTTGTCGAATCTGGTATAAAAGCAATATCTCAAATGAATCAAATAAGAGAAATTAATTATAAACTAAAAGATACCTATAATAAATTGGAAAAAGCATATATGGAAAATATAGAAACTTTAAGATATACTGTTGAAGCAAAAGATCCTTATACTAGAGGACATTCTGATAGAGTCTCTGAATACTCTGTGCTCCTTGGAAAAAAGTTGCATATTTCTGATGATGATCTTAATGTATTAAAAATTGGTGGTTTATTTCATGATATTGGAAAAATTGGAATACCTGATAGTATTTTATTAAAGGAATCTAAACTTACAGATAATGAATATTCTGAAATAAAAAATCACCCTACCATAGGAACGCATATATTGTCAAATGCTACTATATTTAAGGATGTTCTTCCTGTTGTAAAGTATCATCATGAAAGGTATGATGGTCATGGATACCCTACAAAATTAAAGGGCGAAGAAATTCCCTACCTTGCAAGAATTACTGCAATTGCGGATAGTTTTGATGCAATGACCTCAAGAAGAACATATAGAAATTCTCTTCCTATAGATGTAGTAAAATCAGAAATTGAAAGATGTAAAGGTTCTCAATTTGATCCAGATTATGCTACTGCATTTTTAGATATTTTAAATAATGAATATGAAAAGATTGAAGAAATCAGAGAAAAATATAATCCTGAACAATAAAAAAGGGGTAGAGTTCACAAAGTGAAGTGAACCCCTTTTTTATTTTATTCCATTCCTAAATATTCATTATATGTACATTCCCTATCTATTATTTTATCTTTTCTTAAATCAATTATTCTATTTGCAACAGTTTGGGTTAATTGATGGTCATGTGATGTAAATAGCATGTTTCCTTTAAACTTTTTCATACCTTCATTTAATGCTGTAATTGATTCCATGTCTAAATGGTTTGTTGGTTCATCAAATATTAAAAAATTAGCTCCTGATAGCATTAGTTTTGATAATACGCATCTTACTTTTTCTCCTCCAGATAATACTTTTACATTTTTTAGTGCTTCATCACCTGAAAATAGCATTCTACCTAAAAATCCCCTTACATAAGTTTCATCTGGATCTTTTGAGTATTTTCTAAGCCAGTCTACTAATATTTCATCATTCCCAAATAAATACGAATTGTCTTTTGGAAAATAATCTTTTGTAATTGTTTGTCCCCAATTAATTTCTCCACTATCAGGTTCTATTTCACCTGCTATAATTTGGAATAACAAAGTAGTTGCAAGTTCATTATCTGAAATAAAAGCAATTTTATTATCTGATTTTACTGAAAAAGATACATTTTTTAACACTTCTTCTCCATTTACAGTTTTGCATAAATTGTTTACAGTAAGTATCTCTTTTCCAGGTTCTCTATCTGGTTTAAAATCAATATATGGATATTTTCTATTTGATGCTTTAATTTCTTCTAATTGTATTTTTTCTAAAGATTTCTTTCTTGAAGTTGCTTGTTTTGATTTTGAAGCATTTGCACTAAATCTTGCTATGAAGTCTTGTAATTCTTTTATTTTTTCTTCTTTCTTTTTATTTGCTTCCCTTGCTTGTTTTAATGCTAACTGACTAGATTCATACCAAAAATCATAGTTTCCTGGATACACCTTAATTTTCCCAAAATCTACATCAGCAATATGTGTGCAAACTTTATTTAAAAAATATCTGTCATGTGATACAACTATAACTGTATTTTCAAAATCTATTAAAAAATCTTGTAACCAATTTATACTTTTTAAATCTAAATCATTTGTAGGCTCATCTAATAGCAAAACATCTGGATTACCAAATAAACTTTGTGCAAGTAATACTTTTACTTTGTCTTTTGCTTCAATTTCTTTCATTAATTTATAATGATCATTTGCTTTTATCCCTAAGTTGTTTAATAATGTTGCTGCATCTGATTCTGCGTTCCAACCATCAAGTTCGCTAAATCTTTCTTCTAATTTTGCTGCTTTTAATCCATCTTCTTCTGAAAAATCTGGTTTTGCATATATGGATTCCTTCTCCTTCATTATTGTATAAAGTTCATTATTCCCCATTATAACTGTATCTATTACAGTATTTTCTTCATAAGCAAAGTGATCCTGTTTTAATGTTGATAATCTTTCGCCTTTATCCATTGATACTTCACCTTTACTTGGCTCTAATTCTCCTGATAAAACTTTTAGAAAAGTAGATTTACCAGCACCATTTGCACCAATTAGTCCATAGCAATTTCCTTTTGAAAATTTAATATTGACATTTTCAAACAAAACTCTTTTTCCAAATCTTACTGTTACTCCTACAGCATTTAACATGTTAACTCACTTTCCTCCCCTATAACATATCTTTTTTCTTTAGCCACACAAAAGCTACTACAGAAATTAATACCGAAATTCCAATAACTATTCCAAAGCCATTAGGATTATTTGCAAATGGAAGTGGCACATTCATTCCCCATATACTTGCTATTAATGTTGGTACTGATAATAAAATAGTTATTGATGCAAGTAATTTCATGACAACATTCAAATTGTTTGAAATTATTGATGCATATGCATCCATAGTTCCACTTAAAATATCACTATATATTTTACCCATTTCTATTGCCTGTCTGTTCTCTATTATGGCATCTTCTAGTATTTCATCATCTTCCTCATATGATTTTAAAATTTTGCCTCTTGCAGTTTTTTCCATAACTAGTTCATTTGCTTTTAATGATGTTGTTATATATACTAAACTATTTTCTAAATTTAGTAACTGTATTAATTCTTTATTTCTCATAGATTTTTGAAGCAAAAGTACAGTATTTTCGGCCTCTTTATTTATTTTCTTTAAGTCATTTAAATAATATGATGCATTTAAATATAATATTTGTAAAAGAAATCTAGTCTTTTTGTATGTGAACATTCCTTTTACTCTACCTTTTTCAAAAGATTCTATTATTCTATTTCTTTTCAATGATACAGAAATAAAATATTCATCTCTTACCACTATCAATCCCAAAGGCATTGTAGCATAAGATTTTTCTTTATTATTTTCTTCTATTATAGGTACGTCTATAACAAATAATGTCATATCATCTTCAATATCAATTCTAGCCTGTTCTTCATAGTCAAGAGGATATTTTATGAACTCATCTTCTATATTTAAATTTGAGCATACCATTGATATTTCCTCTGCTGTTGGATTAACTAAATTTATCCAGGATCCTGGTCTAAACTCTTTTATTTTCTCAAATTTATTTGTTTTTAAATCTGTGTTGTATATGCTTAGCATAAAATCACCCCTTTTACTTTTATTTATGCGTTTCTATTTTTACGCACAACTGTTTAATATTATACCATACTTTTGTTTTTTTGAGTACCCTTTTTTTTGGCATTTCATCAATTTATTATAATGGTGCATTCAAAATTCAATAGCAACAAAATCCAATATATAATTTATGCCATTATTTTTCTTATTTCATTTTCAAA
>CANRDJ010000018.1 GCA_947629355.1 uncultured Clostridia bacterium | reverse complement strand
AAACCACAAAAAAGATTTAAACATATGTTTAAACCAGGAAATGAATGGATGATAGAAGAATTCCAAAAAGAAGTAGACAGAAGATGGGAAGAATTATTAAACTTAGAAGAAATTACAAACAAAGAACAAGAATAAAAGTATGGCAAAAAAGGGGACAGACCCCTTTTTTGCCATTTCAAAAGATTAATTGAAAATTTTTTGCCCTTATGATATTATATACTCATAAAAATTTGAAAGAAGGAATTTAGTATGTGCACTGCAATAACATACAATACAGAAAATCATTATTTTGGACGCAATTTTGATTTAGAATATTCATATAAAGAAACAGTTACAATAACACCTAGAAATTATAATTTTAAATTTAAAAAAGTAAAAGATATAAATAAACATTATTCAATAATAGGAATGGCTTATGTTGCAGATAATTATCCACTTTACTATGACGCAATCAATGAAAAAGGACTAGGAATGGCAGGACTAAATTTTCCAGGCAATGCAGATTATAAAGAAGAAAAAGAGGGAAAAGATAACATCGCACCTTTTGAATTTATACCTTATGTATTATCACAATGTTCTAATATTAAAGATGTAAAAAAATTATTAGATAATATAAACATAGCATTAATTAATTTTAGCAATGAATTGCCAGCATCTCCGTTGCATTGGATTATTTCAGATAAAGAAACATCAATAACTGTTGAAAGTGTTAAAGATGGGCTTAAAGTATATGATAATCCAGTAGGAGTTCTTACAAATAATCCAACATTTGATATGCAGATGTTTAATTTAAATAATTATATGAGTTTATCAATAGAAGCACCAGCAAATAATTTTTCAAATAAATTAAATTTAGAAAATTATAGTAGAGGTATGGGAGCTCTAGGACTTCCTGGAGATTTATCATCAGCTTCTAGATTTGTAAAAGCAACATTTACTAAAATGAATTCTATATCTGGAAATACAGAATCAGAAAGTATTAGTCAATTCTTTCATATATTGGGTTCGGTATATCAACAAAGAGGATGTGTTCACATGGGAGAAGATAAGTACGAAATAACTATTTATAGTTCATGTTGTAATATGGATAAAGGTATATATTATTATAAAACTTATGAAAACAGCCAAATTACTGGAATAGACATGTATAAGGAAAATTTAGAAGGAAGTGATCTTATAAATTATAATTTAATAGAAGGCGAGCAAATATTAATGCAAAATTAAGCTATTATATAATTAAAAAAGGAGGAGAAAAAAATGAAGGATTTTTTAAAGAAAAGTGGTTGGACAAACATCTTGTTATCTGCTGTATTTGCTATTATTGGTATCTTTATGATAATAAATACAGACTCAGCAATTAAAGTAATATCTTACATATTAGGTGGAATATTTATTGCTATTGGAGTAATTAAGATTGTAAATTATTTTATTTCAAAAGGGAATAGTGATTTTTATAATAATAATTTACTTTATGGAATTATTACTATTATTATAGGATTAATTACTATATTTTATAGTAGTTTAATAGAATCTATATTCAGAATTATGATAGGAATTTGGATAATATATAGTGGACTTTTAAGATTATCTTTATCTCTAAAATTATATAGTGCTAAAATAAATATTTGGAGTGCATCTCTAATTTTATCAGTTATAATGATAATTGGAGGATTGTATATGATATTTAACAATGGAGCATTAATTTCGGTAATAGGAATAATAATGCTAATGTATTCAATAATTGATTTAATAGAAAGTGTAATTTTCGTAAAATATGTAGATAAAGTTTTAGAGTAAATTTTGAAAGAGAGATTATTATATGAATAGGCAAGAGGTTATAAATTATTGTTTAGAATTAAAAGATACATACGAAGACTATCCATTTCCAGATGACATGGAATCAGTTACATTAAAGCACAAAACAAATAAAAAGTGGTTTGCCCTTATTATGAATGTAAAAGGAAAAGTTTATTTAAATGTAAAAACAGATCCTAATTATTCAGAGTTGTTAAGAAGTAGCTATGAGTATATAATTCCAGCATATCACATGAACAAAGAACATTGGAATACAGTTATATTAGATGAAAAATGTGAGGAAAAACTTGTAAAAGAGCTATTAGATCAAAGTTATAATTTGACAAATAATAAAAAACACACGTAATAGGAAGAGAATCCATGGATTAGTTTATTTGGGTATAAAAAGGAGAAAGCAAGGAAAAGCAATTGCTATTCCTTGCTTATTTTAATGGTTTTACAACTTATAATCCTTAAGTACGTTGAATTAATTAATTCATTCGTATAAGGCTAATAGGTTAGATGCTCCAATTTGTGTATATATCTATGGTACCAGATTCACATCCGGTATCATAAACCTTGCCCATACCAAGAGAGGTTTCAACAACCGTTCCTTTTTTATAATCGGACGAGGCTACACAGATATACCCATCACCATCACGGATAAGTCCTGCGTCATCGGGTTTACGGCGACCAGGAATGTTTAGTCCACCACCTGGAAGTACTAGTTCAGAATACCAAGTTTCTTTGTGTCCGTTATAGTAATTTACACCTCCAGAACGAGTAAGTACTGATCCTGATGAGGATGATGTATTAGCTTGTATAGAGGTAACTTTACTTGCTAACTCTGAAGCTTGAACATTTGCTTGATCTACTGCTTTTTTTGTTTCATTTGCTGCGTTTTTTGTTTCATTTGCTGCGTTTTTTGTTTCATTTGCTGCTTTTTTTGTGGCTTGTGCTGCGTTTTTTGTTTCAACAACAGTCTCTATTGCTACTTGTGCCACATCTTTTGTTTCGTTTGCTGCATTGCTTGCAGCTTTAGCTTGGGCTTTGGCACTAATCGCTGCATCTGTTGCAACTTTAGCTCCAGACTGCGCTTGATTAATGGTTATTGCATTAGATGCTGTTTCTTTTGCAACCTTAGCTCTATCTGCTGTTTTTCTTGCCACTTGAGCTTGGTCTTTAGCCTTAGCTGCTGCATCTGTTGCAGAATCAGCTTTAGCTTTAGCTTTAGCTGCTGCATCTGTTGCAGAATCAGCTTTAGCCTCTGCTTTAGCTGCGGACTTTGCTGCAATTTTTGCATGATCTATAGCTTTTGCCTTAGCTGGTGCTTCTGGCGCTGCTTTAGCTTGCTTTTGAGCTTTTGTTGCTGTTTTTTTTGCGGTTTTAGCTTTAGTTTCTGCTTCAGCTGCTAGATCTGTTGCGACTTTAGCTTGCTTTTGAGCTTCTGTTGCTGTTTCTTTTGCAGTTTTAGCTTTAGCTTCTGCTTCAGCTGCGGCTTTAGTTGCAACTTCTGCTTGAGTTGTTGCCTCTGTTGTTGCTTCTGCTATAATTTGTGTTGCTCGAACCACTGAGAAACTTATGAGCATTACTATAACTATAGAAAGACACATTTTTGTTACAATAATCCTTTTTAATTTCCGTGATTTCATGGTTTTTTTAGATTTTACCATTTTCTTCTCCTTATGTATTTATTTAGACATAGTAAAATGTCTATAAATTCATTATATCATATTTTTGACATAATGTACAAATTTTGAAACCTTTCATGTAACATTTTACTAAATTTAGTATAAATATTTTTATAAGAGCAACAGGTCTTTTGATAATTTTTTACACTTATGATATTATTTAGTAATATAAATAGCAATCTGAAGATGAAATATGTAATGAATAGAAAATTGTATATAAAATAATATCAAGAACATACAGAAAATGATTTGAATTAAAAGATAGTTTGAATTTAATATAATAAAAAAGTAATTTTATGATATGCTTAAATAGAAAATAGGAGGAAAACATATGATACTACTGGTGAAATAGCTATGTAAAATTCATATAAGTGATTGCTTTGAAAGATTATCAATACAAAATGATAATCTTTTATTTTTTTAAGAATATTGACAAACTGTTATAACTGTTATAATATAAATATAACAGCAAAAAGGAGAATTAATTATGGATATCATTATTAGTAATAGTAGTAATCAACCTATTTTTGAGCAAATTAAACAATCAATAAAAAAAGCAATAGTAACTGATGAATTGAAAGAAAATGAAATGTTACTATCAATTAGGAATCTTGCACAAGATTTAAGAGTTAGCGTAATGACAGTAAAGAGAGCTTATGATGAATTAGAAGATGAGGGATTTATAAAAACAATTCATGGTAAGGGAAGTTTGGTTGCAACTAAAAATATTGAGTTATTACGAGAAGAACAAATGAAAGAGATTGAAAAGCATATTGATAAAATTATTTTAATATCTAAATCATCTAACATAAGCAAAAAAGAGATATTAGAAACTTTTGAATATTTATTTGAGGAGGAATAATAATGGAAAATATATTACAAATTAATAATCTATGTAAGAAATATGATGGATTTGAACTAAAAAATATAAATATGGAATTACCTAAAGGTATGATTATGGGGTTAATTGGAGAAAATGGAGCAGGAAAAACGACCACAATAAAATCAATTCTAAATACTATTCATATAGATAATGGAAGTATAAAAATATTTGGATTGGAAATGAAAGAAAATGAAAAGAAAATAAAAGAAGAAATAGGAGTAGTGCTAGATGATAGCTTTTTATCGGAATATTTGAATCCATCAGATATAAATAAAATAATGAAAAATATCTATAAAAACTGGGATGAAAATTTATATTTTAAATATTTAGAACAGTTTAATTTGCCAGAAGATAAAATTTTAAAAGATTTTTCCAGTGGTATGAAGATGAAATTAAAAATAACAACTGCTATTTCACACCACTCAAAACTATTAATATTAGATGAACCAACAGCAGGTTTAGATCCAATTGTTAGAAATGATATATTAGATATTTTTCAAGAATTTATAAAAAATGGAGAGAACTCAATATTAGTATCTACTCATATAACATCAGATTTAGAGCATATTGCAGATTACATTACATTTATAAACAATGGCGAGATTATTCTATCAAAAACAAGAGAAGAATTGTTAGAAGATTTTGGTATAGTAAAATGTTCAAAACAAGAATTTGAAAAGATAGATAGAAAAGACTATGTGAAGTATAAAAAAAATAAATATGAATATGTAGTATTAGTTGAAGATAAGATTAGATTTAAAAAGAAATACAATATTGAAATTATAGATAAACCCACAATTGAAGATATTATGGTTATGTATGTTAAAGGGGGAAGAATAATATGAATGTAATAAAAGGATTAGTTATAAAAGATTTACTACAATTAAAAAGTTATAAAAGGACAATAACGGTGTTTATGATAACCTTTATTCTTGTTTCATTAGTTCAACAATCAGAAGGAAATATTCGTAATATGCCTGTATTATTAATGGTTTTAGGATTTAGTATGTTTAGCATAGCCTCATTTAGTTATGATGAAATGGCAAAATCAGATAGATATATATTATCATTACCAATTATTAAAAAAGAGGTGGTGTTATCTAAATATGTTTTCATAATTGGTTCAACAATTATAGGAAGTGTTTTAGGCATTATAATAAGTTTTATCACAACACTAATAATCAATAAACAAGTTTCAAATATAATAGAATTAATTTGCTTTAGTCTTCGGAGTAATATTTGGAATGAGTTTAATACAGTCAGTACAAATTCCACTTTTTTTTAAATATGGAGCAGAAAATGGAAGAATTTATATGTTTATATCAATTATACTGATTGCTTTTATAATTGGAGGAGTTTTCTATATAGTAGAAAAGATGAGTATTAATTTACAATTAGATAATTTAAGCAATATAGCTAATTATGGTTTATCCATGATTCTTCTTATAGCAACAATAGTTATTTATAGAATATCATATAGCATATCTTATAGAATTTATAGAAAAAAAGAAATTTAGATAAATATTGACATATAAAAATAATATTATTGTATTATGTAAGCAATACTATAATAAAAGGCAAAAATAATATAATATTACTAACATAAATGCAAATATTTTCCAATATAAAATTTGCATATTGTGGAATAAATATTTTTATGATATGTTAATATAAAAGAAATTGCGTAGGGAAGGTATGGAGATAGAAAATATTGCAAAATTAATTCAACAAAATGGAGGTAGGCTTTATTTAGTAGGTGGAGCTGTAAGAGATGGCATATTAAATAGGCCTGTTTATGATGAGGATTATTGTATTACTGGAATAGATAAAAATAAATTTATAGAACTTTTTCCTGATGCAATATCAAGAGGAAAATCATTTCAAGTGTTTGATTTATATGGAAAGGAGTTTGCATTAGCACGAACTGAAAAAAAGATAGGAAAAGGTCATAAAAGCTTTGAAATAACAATAAATAAAAATATTACAATAGAAGAAGATTTAAAAAGAAGAGATATTACGATTAATTCTATTGCAAAAGATATTTTAACAAATGAGATCATTGATCCATTTAATGGATTTAATGATATAATGAATAAAACTATAAGAGCGATAGGAGACAGTTTTTTAGAAGATCCATTAAGAGTTTATAGAGTAGCAAGATTTGCAAGCGAGTTAGATTTTAAAGTAGAAGAAGATACAATAAAACTTATGAATAAATTAAAGGATGAACTAAGTACATTATCAAAAGAAAGAGTATTTGTAGAATTTAAAAAAGCACTTTCATCAAATAAACCTTCAAAATTTTTTAATATATTGAGAGAAGCAAATGTTTTAGATGTACATTTCAAAGAAATATCTGATTTAATAGGAAGTATGCAACCAATTAAATATCATCCAGAAGGAGATAGCTATAACCACACAATGATTGCAGTAGATAATAGTGTAAAACTAACAGATGATTTACTAATAAGATATAGTGTATTAGTGCACGACTTAGGAAAGGGTTTAACTCCTAAAGAAATGTATCCACATCATCATGGACATGCCGAAAAAGGAGTAGAACTTGTAAAAAATCTATCAAATAGAATTGGAGTACCTACTAGTTGGAAAAAGGCAGGAATTACATCAAGTAAAGAGCACATGAGGCGGGGGAATATTTAGCAAAATGACAGATAGTAAAAAAGTAGAATTCATAGAAAGAGTTAGTAAATCTATTTTAGGATTAAAAGGACTTCAAATAGTTGTGTATTGTGATAGAAATAGATTTGGAGCTTTAAGCAAAGAAGAAAAAGAGCAATGCACTTTTTTAGAAATAGGAAACAAAATGCTAACTGAAATTAATGGTAAATATTTAAAAGAAAAATATAATATTGAAAATGGAATAGAGTTTGGAAATATGTTACATGAAGAAAGAGTTAAATGGATAAAAAAAATTAAGTAATATAAAAAAGATGATATAGAATTTGTAAGCATGAAATGAAAATGTAAAAATTTGTAAAAAATATTGACTATAATGTAAAAAACTGATAGATTATAATTAAAGTTTTAATCTATCAGTTTTTTTCTTTAAAATTTCCAAAAAAGCTTGACACGTATAAAAAACACGTGTAATATTATATTAATAAGAGGTAATAATAATGAAAAGTTATTCACCTAAAGAAGTCATTGAAATACTTATACAAAATGATTGGTATGAAAAGAGAACAAGAGGTAGTCATCATCAATTTAGAAATAAAAACAATAAAAACATTGTTACAGTTTCTGTTAGTAAAAAAACTATACCAATTGGCACTCTTAAAAATATTTCAAGACAGTCAGGAATAGAATTTAAATGAGGTGTAAATTATGAAAGATAGTTATGAATTTGTTGCAGTATTTAATTATGCAAAAGATGGAATAAGTATCAGCTTTCCAGATTTGCCTGGATGTTTATCATGTGCAGATACTACAGATGAAGCAATAAAAAATGCAGAAGAGGTTTTAGGATTAGTATTATATGATATGGAAACAGAAAAAGAAAAAATTCCAGAGGCTACACCATTAGAAAAAATAAAGTGTACAGAAAACGAAAGAGCTGTAATTATAAGCATTTGGATGCCACTTGTTAGAAATGAAATAGAAGAACAATCAATAAAAAAAACATTAACAATTCCTCAATGGTTGAATAAATTAGCAGAAAATGAAAATGTAAACTTTTCAAAACTTTTGCAATCTGCGTTAAAAGACTATCTGAAAGTGAAAAGGGTGTTATAAATAAGCAGGACCTTATTTTAATGTAACAACAGTAACTCCCATTTCACCTTCACCATAAGTTCCTAGTCTAAATAATTTTACGTGTGGATGTGTTTTTAAAAATGCGTGAATTCCTTGACGCAACTTCCCTGTTCCTTTTCCATGAACTATTCTTACAGTTTCTAGTTTTGATAAATTTGCATCATCTAGATATTTATCAATGATTTGATTTGCTTCCTCTATATTTAATCCAATTACATTTATTTCAGGTGAAATAGTTTTAGATTTATTTATAGCCACATTGCTATTTTTAGATATATTAGTAACTTTTTTATTGCTATTTTTAATTTTCATAAGTTTATTTATATTAATGTTTGTTTTTAAACTACCAATTTGAACTTCTACATAGCTAGAATCATTAGGTAGAGATGATATTATTCCGTTCTTTATTAAGAGGTATAACGAATACACTCATACCTATTTTTACATCTTCTAAATTTATATTTCCTTTTTCATTACTAGAATTTCCATAGGTAAGATTTTTTATTTTTATATTCAATTTATTTTTTAAATCGTATAATTCTTGCATAGAATTTTTAGTTTTGGATAAAGTATTCATTTTTTTAATAATTCTATCAGCATTTTCCTCAGCATCTAGCAATATATCTCTTGCCTCATTTTTAGCATTGATAATAGTCATATTTGCTTTTTCTTCTAAATCAGAATAGTCTTTTTCTAATTTTTTTCTTAATAGTTCTACTTGATTTAAGTTTTTTGTGGTTTCTTCTTTTTGCTTTTCTATTTCTAACTTATTGTCATATATTCCTTTCAGCAAATCTTCTATGTTAATATCATTTTTTTTAAGTAAAGATTTTGCTCTTTTTAAAATGTTATTATCTAAACCTAATTTTTTACTAATTGCAAAAGCATTACTTTTACCAGGTATTCCAATTAAAAGTTTGTAAGTAGGAGATAAGGTTTCAATATTAAATTCAAAACTAGCATTTTCAAAACCTGTGTTTGATAAAGCATATTCCTTTAATTCTTGATAATGCGTTGTACTAATTGTAGTTGCCCCTAGATTATGAAAATATTCTAATATACTAATTGCGAGCTTGCTACCTTCTATTGGATCTGTACCTGAGCCGAAGCTCATCTAATAATACTAAACTATTTTTAGTTGCGGACTTAACTATTTCTATGATATTCAACATATGCGAAGAAAAAGTGCTTAAAGACTCTAAGATACTTTGTTCATCACCTATATCTGCAAAAATATTATCAAATACATATATGCTACTTTTTTCATTTGTTGGAATAAAAAGTCCACTATATGCCATAAGAAGTAGAAGTCCAATAGTTTTTAAAGCAACAGTTTTTCCACCAGTATTTGGACCAGTTATTATAAGTGAAGAATATCTTGTTCCAATACTTATATCTATTGGAACAACCTTATTTTTATCAATTAATGGGTGCCTTGCAGATATTAAATCTATATATTTATTTTTATTAATTGCTGGTTTTATACCATTAATACTCTTGCTAAAACTAGCTTTTGCAAAAATAAAATCAATTTCTCCTATTAAGGTAACATTATTTTTTAATTCGTTTGTAATTGATGAAAATTTTTTTGAAAGATCTTCTAAAATTTTTAATATCTCTATTTGTTCATCTGCTTTTAAATTATTGAGCTCATTATTAAGCTCAAAAACAGATAAAGGTTCAATAAAAACAGTAGAACCACTTGAAGATATGCTATGCACAAATCCTTTTATTTTACTTCTATATTCTTCTTTTATAGGAATAACATATCTTTCATTTTTTATTGTTACAACATTATCTTGAAGGTACTTTGAATATGTAGAGGAATGAACTATAGTATTTAATTTATTTTTTATCTCTAAGCTTAAATCTTTTTGAAATTTTCTAATAGATTTTAATTTTGCAGAAGCATTATCTGCAATTGTATTTTCGTCTAAAATTTTATCATTTATTTCTTTTTCTAATTGTTTATCTGTATAAAGATTAGAAAAATATTCAGAGATTAGAATATATTCTTCATTATTATTAAAGCAAAAATATTCTTTAAGTTCCCTAGAAGTCTTTAGTATATGAGTAAGTTTTAATAAATCAGAAGCAGTTAAAGAAAAATTAGACTCTAAATTTTTAATAAGTATATCTATATTATCAATTTCGGAAATTGGAACATTTCCATTTCTGCAAATTAAATTATATGATTCATAAGTTTGATTTAATAGATATTCTACATTAGCTGAAGGTTTTAAATTTTTACATTTATTTATACCGATATATGTTTTAGCAAATGAACATAATAATTCTAAAACTTTGTTATATTCTAATTTTTCTAAATACTTTTTATTCATTATAAATCAATCTCCAATTTATATTTTAACATTTTTCACAATATAAGTAAATAAAAATAAAAAACATCTTGCCAAAACAGTGCTAATTACAGTATAATCAAATAAAAGACATACCTTAATCTATAAGGGATTTACATTGCTAAGGTTTGCCTTTTAAATATTGATTATAGGGGGAACAAATGAAAAATATAAAAAAAGAAGAAGGTGCTATAACAATAATAACATTAGTAACAATACTGTTTATAGTATCATTTTTAATAAGCTCTTATATAATAGTAGCAAATAAAGTAAGAATACAAAAAGAAATTGTAAGTGAAATAGGAAAGATATATGAACCTAAATCAACTATGGAAGAAATTTATAATTCGTATACTAAAGATATAGATTTATCAGAAGAGATAAAAGTAGGAGACTATGTAAATTACACACCAGACTCATCATCATATACGGTAGTTGGTGGTGTGGTGGGTACTGGTTCTGCTAATGCACAAACTTTTAAAACAGAAAATCTAGAATGGAGGATATTATCAATAGATAAGCAAATAGGGGAAATAGAGTTAGTGTCAGCAACAGCAACAAAAACAAAATTAGCTTTAGGTAGAGCAGATGGATATAATCATGGTGTAGATATATTAAATGATTTATGTTATACATTATATAGTGGTAGAATGGGAGGAACAGCAAGAAGTATAAATATAGAAGATATAAATAAAAAAACAAATTATCATTATCAAGTATATAATCAGTATGGAAAAAGTTTTTTATTTAAAAACGATTTGCCTAGTACTGCTTGGAAATATCCACAATTGTATGTCAGAGAATATGAATATTCAGGAGTTCCAAATTCTCATTGGTTACGTGAAAGTCAAGGAGTTGGTGACGGAAAAAGAGATTCTGAATACAATTTTTCTTATACAGAAGTAGTATCTACTTACGATTCTAATATTATATATGATGGAAATCCAAATCCATATGGAGGGGTTAATGGATGGAATACTTATTACGCCTATTCTCCAGAAGAATACATAAACACATCTTTAGTTCCAAGTGGTTTGTTAGACGTAGGTAACGGTTATTGGGTAGCTTCTCGTTTTAAGGTAAATAATCCTAGCCTTAAAGTTATCCAATTTGGAATACGTCATATAACAGACGGTGGAACAGTCAGTTGTATGACTTTATATCAAAGTGATAATAAAGAATTAGGGTTTACTACAGCAATTCGCCCTGTAGTTAGATTAAATAAATCTGCTTCTAAATTAACAAAGGATACAACAAAATCTACTAAGGATAAAACTTACTGGAATTTAGGTAAGTATTAAATTTATATAAATTAATTTTATATAAATAAAGAATTGACTTTTGTAGAAAAAAATTATAAAATAACTGTATTGAAAAATACAGTTATTTTGTTTTAGGAGGAAAGTTTTTATGGGAGAAGTTATAGTTATAACATCAGGAAAAGGTGGAGTTGGAAAGACAACAACAACAGCTAATTTAGGTTCAAGCCTAGCAGAAGCAGGTAAAAAAGTGGTTTTAGTAGATACGGATATTGGACTAAGAAATTTAGATGTTGTTATGGGCTTAGAAAACAGAATAGTTTATGACATAGTAGATGTTATAGAAGAAAAATGCAAATTAAGACAAGCATTAATTAAAGACAAGCGTTTTGAAGAGTTGTTTTTGCTCCCAGCTGCCCAAACAAGAGATAAAACAGCAATAAATGAACAACAAATGAAAGAATTAACTAAAAAATTAAAAGCAGATTTTGATTATATTTTAGTAGATTGCCCAGCGGGAATAGAGCAAGGATTTAAGAATGCAATTGCAGGTGCAGATAGAGCAATTGTAGTTACAACAGCAGAAATATCAGCGATAAGGGATGCAGATAGAATAATAGGACTATTAGAGAGTTCGGAAATAAAAAATCCAGAACTAATAGTAAACAGATTAAGACCATCTATGGTTAAAAAAGGCGAAATGATGGAAGTAGAAGATATTGTTGACTTATTATCTGTTGATTTAATTGGTGTTGTACCAGATGATGAATATATAATCACACAGACAAATAAGGGTGAGCCAGTTATCAAAAATAAAAAGGCTCCATCAGGAAAATCATATATTGAAATATCAAGAAGAATATTAGGAGAAAATATTGAAGTAACAATTCCAGGAAGAGAAAAAGGATTTTGGGCTAAAATAAAAAGTTGGTTTACAAAAAAGTAATAACTAAGAGTAGTAATAAAACGAATTACTTCTAGAAAGGAAAATAAAATGTTTGATAATATTACAAAGTTTTTTAGAAAATTAATAAAATCAGAAGTAAAGCAAACACCTAGCAAAGAAACAGCTAAAGAAAGATTACATTTAGTATTAATGCAAGATAGAGCAAATGTTTCTGCTGATTTTTTAGAATTAATGAAACAAGAGATAATAGAAGTCATAAAAAAATATATAGATATAGAAGAGTCTGCAATTGATGTTAGGCTTACAAATGAAATCGCAGAAGATGGAAGTAAAGGAGCACCATCCCTTTATGCTAACATTCCGATTTTAAATATAAAAAATAATATGAAAAATGTTGTAAATAATAAAGAGAGCAATGATGATAACAAAAAAGATACAGATAAAAAGACAGATGAAGATGTAAAACAAAATACTGAACAAAAAGAAGATGATACAAAAAAAACAGAACAAAATAGCAAAACAGAACAAGATAGCAAAGAAGAAAATAGTAAGAATAAAGAAAAAAAAGATGAGAAAAGTAAAGAAGAAAAAGTAGAAAAACCAGATGAAGAGAATAAGGAACAAGAAAAAAAAGAAGATGACGTAAAAAAACAAAAATTAGAAGACGAAAACAAAAACATAGACAATTTAGAAACAGAGAAAAATAAAATAAAAGAAAATAAAAGTAATAAATCTAATACAAAAAATAAAAATAATACTAATACAATAAAGAAGAAAAATAGTAATAAAAAATAATATATATGCTATCATAAAAGCAAGTAATAAAATACTTGCTTTTAAAAAATTAAGATATAAATTGTAATTTATAAAATTAAATTTGTTGCAAATGTTGTAGGGGCGGAATCAATTTCCGCCCAAAAACAGATAAATTTCGGGCAGATATGGAATCTGCCCCTACAGATTTGAAAATAAATTTATCTCTACAAACAACAATTTGCAAATAAATTCTAGAGAGGTAAAAATGAACAAAAGGATATTAAAAAATATTGATTGGAGTATTTTAATATGTGTTTTTATATTAATAGTAATAGGATTAATAGCATTATATAGTGCAACAGTAGAAAATAATTTACTTGAATTTAAAAAACAATGCATATGGATAGGAATTAGTATTCCAATAATGATTTGGATATTATTCATTGATTATAGTATAATAGTTAGAATTTCTCCTTATTTATATGTAGTATCTATAATTTTGTTAATAGCAGTATTATTTACCAATGCCGTAAATGGTGCAAATAGCTGGTTTAATATAGGATTCTTTGCATTTCAACCAGCAGAACTTGCAAAAGTTTTTGTTATAATGTTACTTAGTACAACAATAGTAAATATACAAAAAAAATCAAAAAATGATATTAATAGGCCTTTAAAACTAGTTACAGTTTTAGGTGTTGTACTTTTACCTACTATATTAATTATAATGCAACCAGACTATGGTACAGCTATATCATATATATTATCACTAATTTTAATGTTATTTGTTGCGGGTATTGATAAAAAGTATATAATTGTTTCTTTTATGTTGCTTGTTATATTAGTTCCTATAATGTATTTTTTTATCTTACCGGACCATGCAAAATCTAGAATAGATGTATATCTAAATCCTGATTTAGATCCAAGAGGAGCAGGATACAATATTATACAATCTAAAATAGCCATAGGAGCAGGAAAACTTTTTGGAATGGGATTACTTAAAGGAACTCAAACTCATTTAGGCTTTTTATATCCTAAAACTACTGACTTTATATTTGCAATGATAGGCGAAGAATTAGGATTTATTACATGTGGATTAATAATTGTAATATATGTTATACTAATTACTAAATCTATTAATATTGCAAAAACTGCGAGGGATGATTTGGGATCATATATTGCTACAGGAATAGTAGGAATTTTTCTATTTCACATAGTAGAAAATATTGGAATGACAATTGGTTTGCTTCCAATTACAGGAGTACCTTTGCCATTCGTTAGTTATGGAGGAACTTCATTTGTAACTAATTTTATTTTAATAGGTTTATTATTAAATATAAGTGCTAGAAGTAAAAAGAATATTTTTACAAAGTAATTGAAAGTAAGGGAGAAATAATGTGTATATAAATAAACTAAAAATAGGAGACGTAGAACTAGAAAATAATATATTACTTGCACCAATGGCGGGAATAACAGACTTATCATTTAGAATGATATGTAAAAAATATAGTAATCCAGGACTTGTATATACAGAGATGTTAAGTAGTAAGGCATTATTTTATAATGATCAAAAAACAAAAAAACTTATGAATATAGATGGAGAAAAAAAGCCAATAGCATTTCAAATATTCGGAAGTGATTTAGAGGTTATGGGAAAAGCCGCAAAAACTATTTCTGAATATGCTGATATAATAGATATAAATATGGGATGCCCTGCACCTAAAGTTGTAAAGAATGGTGATGGAAGTAAGCTTTTGCAAAATCCTAATCTAGTAAAAGATATAGTTAAAGAAGTAGTAAAAAATACTAATAAACCTGTAACTGTTAAAATAAGAAAAGGTTGGGATAAAGATAGTATAAATGCAGTAGAAATAGCAAAGATAATAGAAAATGCAGGTGCATCAGCAATTACAATTCATGGAAGAAATAGAGAAGAGTACTATTCTCGGACATGTTGATTTGCAAATCATAAAAAAAGTAAAAGAAAATGTAAGTATACCTGTAATAGGAAATGGAGATGTAAAAAGTGCAGACGATGCTAAAAAAATGTTCGAATATACAGGTGTAGATGGAATAATGATAGGAAGAGCATCCCTTGGGCAACCATGGATAATTAGTGAAATAATAAACAATTTAACTGGCAAGAAAGTAGATAAAGTATCTAATGAAAAAAAGCTAAAAATAATAAAAGAACATTTAAAGTTAGCAGTAAAAGAAAAAGGTGAGTATATAGCAATACGAGAAATGAGAAAACATATATGTTGGTACATTAAAAATTTAAAGGAATCTAGTAAGATAAGAGAAAGAATAAATAAAATTGAAGATATAAATGAATTAGTAACTTGTCTTGAAGAATATTTTAATACTTTATGAATAAATTTAAAAAAGAATAGCAAATATGCTATTCTTTTTTAATAAAATAAATTGTAATTTGTTTTGTTAAATTTATTGCAAATGTGTAGGGGCGGAATCAATTTCCGCCCGAAAAACAATAAATAATTCGCGGGCAGATATGGAATCTGCCCCTACGGATATAAAAATTAATTTAATTCAACAAACAACAATTTAGAGGAGAGTGTTAAATGAAAAAGATAATTTTAATATCAATAGTAATTATTGTAATAATAATTGCATTTTTTATAAAAACAAATTATAAAATATTTAATTTGGGAAATAATATGAGTAATAAATCAGCTGATGAAATTGAAAAATATATTTTAGATATTAATTCATATGAACTAACTTCAAATATTACAATACAAACTAATAAAAATACAAATATATATGTAATAAAAGAAAAATGCATAAAAGATAATAATATATTTAAACAGGAAATACTAGAACCAGAAAATGTAAAGGGAATATCATTTATGTATGATGGAACAAATTTAAAAGTAGAAAACAGTAAGCTAAATTTAAATAAAATTTATGAAAATTATCCATATATAGGCGAAAATACTATTACATTAATGAGCTTTATAAATGATTATATGGAATCTAATGAAACAAATATATCACAAAATGAAAACGAAGTAATATTAGAAACAAAATTAAAAAATGGAAATAAATATATAGCTTACAAAAAATTATATATTAGCAAAGATACAGTAACTCCAATTAAATTAGAAATTCAGGATATAACACAAAAAACATCAATTTACATATTATATAATGAGATAAAAATAAATAATTTACAAAAGGAAGATATATTAGCTTTTAAGTTAAAAGAGGTTTCAAAAGATATATAAAATAAGGTAAATTATATTCTTAATCTCAATTCATATCTAAAATATAGATTAATCGAACTATTAGAAGTAAACGGGAGTGAAGAATATGATAGTCAGAAGAGGGGATATGTTTTATGCAGATTTAAGTCCAGTTATAGGATCAGAGCAAGGAGGAATAAGACCAGTTTTAGTAATACAAAATGACACAGGAAATAGATATAGTCCTACAGTAATAGTATCAGCAATAACATCACAGCTAAATAAAAATAGATTACCTACGCATATTGAATTAGATTCAAAAGAGTTTGGCCTAAAATCTGACTCAGTAGTTTTAGCAGAGCAAATACGTACCATAGATAAAAGTAGATTAAAAGAAAAAATTGGGCATATCGAAGACGATAAAATAATGAATAAAATAAATAGTGCATTAGGCATAAGCTTTGGATTAGAAGAATAAAAAATAACTGGGTGTTCCCAGTTATTTTTTTAAATTAATAAAATTTTTTATTATTCTTTCTTTTTTTTCTTATCATCCTTCATAACTTCTTTAATAGAACCTAATCCTGCAAGTGCATTAGTCGCTTCAAAAGGAATAAACACTTTATTTGCATCTCCTTTTGCAACTTCCTCTAAAGCCTCTAAAGATTTTAATTGAACAAGTTTATCATCTGGGTTTGCTTTTTTAATTGACTCATAAACCATTTCAATTTCTTTAGCTTTAGCTTTTGCAACTTCACGAATTGCCTCAGCTTCACCGGTAGCTCTCCTTATTTTGGCTTCTTTATCAGCTTCAGCTTGAAGAATAGCAGCCTCTTTTTCTCCTTCGGCTATTGTAATTGCAGCTTGCTTTTCTCCTTCGGCTTGAAGTATTGCAGCTCTTTTATTTCTTTCTGCATTCATTTGTTTTTCCATTGCATCACGGATGTCTTCAGGTGGTCTAATATCTTTAATTTCAACTCTATTTATTTTACAACCCCATTTATCTGTTGCTTCATCAAGAGTCATCCTTAATTTATTATTAATTAAGTCTCTTGAACTAAAAGTTGAATCTAAGTTCAGTTTACCAACAATATCACGAATAGTAGTTTGAGCTAAGTATTCAATACCTCTTTTTAAAGATTGAATTTCATATACAGCCTTTGCTGGATCTGTAATTTGATAAAAGACAACAGTATCTATTGTTATAGTAACATTATCTTCTGTAATAACTTCTTGTGGTGGAATATCCATTGTTTGTTCTTTTAAACTTACAACACTTCTTACATGATCAACAAAAGGAATAATTATTGTAAGTCCTGCATCAGCAATCTTATGAAATTTACCAAGTCTTTCTATAATGTAGACTTCAGATTGTCTAACAACTTTAATTGATTTTACTGCTATAATAAGAATTATAACTAATAGTATAATTAAAAATGGCATAATTTTTCCTCCTAAAAAAATATATATTATTAAATATTAATAACTAGAATATTAAAGTAGTGAATTAATTTTTATTGGTGATACAATTAATTTTACACCGTCTATTTTAAGAACTTCTATCTCAGTATCTTTTTTTATAGTTGATTCGTCTTCTGTTTTAGCGGACCATATTTCTCCATTTACCTTAACTTGCCCAACTCCTTGAATAGGATTAATGTCTTGAATTACAATTCCGTGTTTATTTATAAGAGTATAAGCATTTGTTGGAACAGCTTTTTTTCCTGTAAATTTATCTGCCAAAGGTTTTGTAAGAGGAATTAGTATACAAGAGCTAACAACAAATACAATAGTTTGTATCATAATATTATCTGTTATAAAGCTAGTTACCATTGCAAGTAAGGAACCTATTCCTAACCAAAAAACTAGGAAACCGACTGTTGCAATTTCAATAATAAAGAATATACCTGAAACAATTAACCAAAAGCTCCACATATAAATTTCCTCCTTATAATTAACTTCTATTATATTATATAACAAATATGGAAAAAAATAAAGAGATTTTGAAATTTTATATAATATATAAAACTATCCTCCAATTAATTGGGGGATAGTAAAAGGAGTTGGTCTTCAAATTCCCTTCTTACTGCTTCCAAGGCATATATATTTTCTTTAAGTTTTTTGATTTCAGAGCGAGGACAATGTTTACGTGTTTTTTCATCGAGCTCACTTTCAATCTCACAAATGCGTTTCTTAATTACAGTTATTGTATCCTCATAGTGAAAATACTTATATAAGTCATATTCACTTAACTCAGTAAAAGGTCTCGTTCGATTGTCTGAAAAGAAAAACTTGTCTGAGTAGCAATCACCAATTGCAACTACGAATGAACAATTACTAGTACAAATCTTGATAGGTTTGTTAGTTAGTTCAGAAAGAGTATCAGCCTTAGCATATAAAAACAAAGCATTCATTCGATATACCTCGTTCTCATTAAACATGTCGAAGGTGATCATGTCGAAGGTGATTATAAAATCATCAGAAGACGGTGCATCATCGTCGATAAAACGAACTAGCATCTTAAGGTAATTATCACGCCGTATAATCTCTGCAGATTTAATTTTTGCGTTATTATGAATTTTCAACATAATTAACATACTCCTTAAAAAATTTTATTAAGTTGAAAAAAACAACTTACACTTATATTATATCATAGATAACATAAAATGTAAATTGTGTGACAAAATCCATATAAAAAGAGACTATATATAAATATGTATAAGAAGTAATATTACTAATTTTGTAAAGATAAAACTTTTTAGATGAAAAGAGGGCGAAAATTGTTCACCCTTATAATTATAATTTAAGCATTGTTAGTAAGAAGAATTATATAGAAGATATTGAATAAAAATTTACTCTATTAACTATCTATTATTACTTTTGCGATATTATATATAAGACTTATTTTTTCTGGTGGACAATTTTTAATTAAATTAGATAAATCTTTATTTAAATAATCATGAGAATTTTTAGATACTCCATTTAAAATTTCACCCTCGGTGACATCAAGAATAGAACATATTTGATTTAGCCTCTTTAAATTTATAAAAGAACTACCACGCTCAATTCTACTTAAAAATGCAACTGAAACATCTAATTGCTCTGCTAATTTTTCTTGAGTGAGTTTTTTATTAATCCTTGCTTGCTTTAATCTTTCACCAATAATGTTGTAATCTAATGCCATAATTACACCTCTTTTTATTTGAATATAGCATTAATAGGTATACTTTTACAGAAACTTATAAATTAATATTTACAAAAGTATATGAAATTAGCTATATGAAAATATTATAAGTAAAAGATTAAAAAATATTCCCATTTTATTATGGGAATATTAAATTATGCAAGAATGGAACTTTCCATGCTATAAATATTAAAAATGCAACAATTATTATTGTTAAAATTAAAGCTTTTAAATCTCTAGAACGTTCTTCTGATGATTTATGTGTTTCATCATGTATAAGTGATTTTATAACAGAAGTATATCTTTTAAAATACCCTTGGGAATTATTTGTATTAGATTTATTTCTAATTTTCATACTATTCATCTCCATTTTAAGATTTTCATGTTCTTTGTATAAAGCATTAAATTTATCTTCAAATGAGTTATTAATACCTATTTTCATATCGTATTCTTTTCTTAGTTGAGGATTTGATAATATTTGATATGCTTCCGTAATTTCCTTAAATCTATCTTCAGCCCAATATGCTTTATCACTTGGCCATCTATCAGGATGATATTTTTTTGCAAGAATTCTATAGGCTTTTTCAATTATTTCGAGAGAAGCATTCTCATTTACTTCTAATATTTCATAATAATTTTTCATATTCTATATTTATAATTCTGATTATTAGAGATATCAGATTTATATTCTCCTTTTAATTATATTATTTTTGTATATATAATAACATAAATTAAAAATTTTTAAAAGTATCAATAAAAAATATAAATATTACATTTTAATTACAAGACTTGCTTCAAAATAAATATTAGTATAATATAATACAGTATATTGAAAGTAACGAAAGTAAATATTATTGGAAAGGAGGATAAAATAAAACATATAATAGAAAGCGCCAGGGCAATAATATATTGCTGACGAGGATTAGGATTAATCGAAATATTCGGCGGATAATTCTATGGCACCAAGTTTGTCATTAAATATCATACAAAAACTAATAGTAATATTAGAACAAAAATGATATAAAACTTTTACTTTAGTTATGATTTCAATTCCAATTGAATATTAGGAGGAATAAATAATGTGTGGAATTGTAGGTTATATAGGAAATAAAAAAGCAAGTCCAATACTAATTAATGGACTTTTAAGATTAGAGTACAGAGGATATGACTCAGCAGGAATAGCAACTATAGAAAATAACAAAATTAAAATAATGAAGAATAAGGGAAGAGTAAATAATTTATACCAATTAGAAGGAATTAATGAATTAGTTGGTACAATTGGTATTGCTCATACAAGATGGGCAACACATGGAAAACCATCAAAGGAAAATTCACATCCACATATAGATAATAGCAATTCATTTGCAGTAGTTCATAATGGAATAATTGAAAATTATCATGAATTAAAAAAATTTTTAACTGAAAAAGGATATAAATTTGTATCAGATACAGATACAGAAGTTATACCAAATTTAATTAACTATTATTTTGATCAAGATAAATTAAATGATGATAAAAAAGTATTAAGAGCAGTTAAAAATACATGTAATAGTTTAAAAGGTAGTTATGCATTAGAAATTTTATCTATATATAATAAAAATAAGATGATTGTAGCAAGGAAAGACAGTCCATTAGTAATAGGTAAAGGAGATGGAGAAAATTACATTTCATCTGACATACCAGCTATTCTTTCATATACTAAAGATTTTTACTTATTAGATGACAACGAGATAGTAGAATTATCGAGAAATGAGGTTAAATTTTATAATAGAGATTTACAAGAAATTCAAAAGCCAATAAAAAGTATTGAATGGGGTGCACTATCTGCAGAAAAAGATGGATATGAAGACTTTATGCTTAAAGAAATATATGAACAACCAAGAGCTATTAGGGAAACTGTTGGAGCAAAATTAGATAATGGTAGTATAGAGATAGAAGGATTAGAACTTTCAAAAGAATATCTAAAAAATATAAATAAAATATATATAGTAGCATGTGGAACAGCAATGTATGCGGGGATAGTTGCAAAAACTGTATTTGAAAAGCTTTGTAAAATACCAGTAGAAGTAGATATTGCATCAGAATTTAGGTATAGAGATCCACTAATAGATGAAAATACATTAAGTATTTATATAAGTCAATCAGGAGAAACTGCAGATACAATAGCAGCATTAAAACTTGCAAAATTAAAAGGAGCAAAAACACTTGTAATATCTAATGTTATTGGAAGTTCAATAACAAGGGAAGCAGATTATTCTATATATACACACGCAGGACCTGAAATTGCAGTTGCATCAACAAAGGCATACACATCACAAGTTGTATTGCTAAACATATTAGGGATGTATTTTGCAGAAAAACTTGAAATAATAGATAAAGGTACAATAAAAAAATTAAAAGAAGATATATTGAAATTACCATCACAAATAGAAGAAGTTTTAAAAGGTACAGATCAAATTAATGAATTTGCTAAAAAAGTATATAAAGAAAAAGATATGTTTTTCTTAGGAAGAGGAACGGATTATGCTGTAAGCCTAGAAGGGTCTTTAAAACTTAAAGAAATATCATATATACATTCTGAAAGTTATGCATCAGGAGAGCTAAAACATGGACCAATAGCACTAATAGAAAATGATGTAACAGTAATTGCAACAATGACAAATCCTGACTTAGTAGAAAAATCAATGAGTAATGTACAAGAAGTAGTAACAAGAGGAGCAAAAGTATTTGTAATAACAAGTGAAAATATAAAAAATGATGGAATAACTCGGAACAATAAAAATTCCAAAAACAAATGAATTTATATCTCCAGTATTATCAGTAATACCAATGCAACTTTTCGCATATTACATCTCAAAGGAAAAAGGTTTAGATGTTGATAAGCCAAGGAATTTAGCAAAATCAGTAACAGTTGAATAAATAATAAGTAGAGAAAAAAGGGGCTTGTGAACAAAATGGTGTTCACTTAATAGTCTCCCTTTTTTATAATTACAAATTTAAATTATTAATATAATAAATTTTATACAAAGTATTGCAAAATAAATTTATTATGATAAAATAAATACAGAAAATTTGTTTGCAAGGAGAAATAAGATGATTGCATATGTAAAGGGAATATTAGAAACAAAAACAGATACATTTGTTATAATTGATGTGCAAGGAATTGGATATAGAGTATTTATGTCATCAAAGTCAATTGAAAAACTAGGTGAGTTAGGAAATACTGTTAAAGTATATACATATTACTATGTAAGAGAAGATAATATAAGTTTGTATGGTTTTTCATCTAATGAAGAATTAAGAATGTTTGAACTTTTATTATCTGTAAGTGGTGTTGGAGCAAAGTCTGCTATAACAATGTTATCAGAAATAACACCATCAAGTTTTGCTTTAGCAGTAATTACAAATGATATATCAAAGCTTGTAAAAATACCAGGAGTTGGTAAAAAAACCGCAGCAAGAATTATTTTAGAATTAAAAGATAAACTAAAAACAGAAACTGCAATAGAATCAAATGAAGAAGTAAATATTGTACTTGAGAAAGAAAATAACATAAATGAAGCAATCGCAGCACTTCAAGTTTTAGGATATACTAGAAGAGAAATTGAAAAGGTGTTTGAAAAAATAGAGACAAAAGATTTAGAGTTAGAAGAAATAATAAAACAAGCTCTAAAATATTTAGCAAAGAATTAGATAAATTGTTGTTTGTGAGAGGAAATTCTAGGGACTGTCCCTCTTTTTTTCCAAAAGGAAAAAAAGGGGACTGTCCTGAATTTCCAGACGATTAAATCTGTTGCAAATGTTGTAGGGGTCGCCGCCCTCGGCGACCCGAATACATCGAAGGAATTGCCCTAAATCGCGTAAAAGGTTATCAAATAAATTACAATCGCGGGTCGCCCAGGGGTGCGACCCCTACGGATTTGAAAACAAATTTAACAAAATAAATTACAATTTGTATAAGAGAAGGAGACTGATATGGATTTAAATGTACCATTAGCCCACCGAGTAAGACCAAAAACATTAGAAGAATTTGTAGGACAAGAAGAAATACTTGGAAAAGATAAAGTATTATATAGAACAATAAAAGCAGATAGACTATCAAGTATAATATTATGGGGACCAACAGGTTCTCGGAAAAACATCTCTTGCAAAAGTTATTAGCAACACTACTAAATATAAATTTATAAAATTAAATGCAGTAACTAGTGGAATAGGAGATATAAAAAAAGCCATTGAAGAAGCAGAAAATCCGCTTCTTAATCCAAGTGGAAAGTGTATTTTATTTATAGACGAAATTCATAGATTTAATAAACTTCAACAAGATGCATTACTTCCATTTGTAGAAGATGGAACTGTAATACTAATTGGAGCAACTACAGAAAATCCATATTTTGAGGTTAATAAAGCTTTAATTTCCAGGTCAATGATTTTTAAATTAAATCCATTAACAATAGATAATGTATTTACAATTTTAAAAAACGCAATAAAAAACCCTGAAGGTTTAGGTAGCTATAATATAAAAATAGAAGATGAAACTCTAAAAAAAATTGCTGAAATTTCAAATGGAGATGTTAGAACTGCATTAAATAGTTTAGAAGTTGCAGTGCTTACTACACCAGTAAATAATGATGGAATAATTGATATAACAGATGAAGTAGTAGCAAATAGTGTAGGAAATAAGAAATCGATATTTGATAAATCAGGAGATAGTCATTATGATAATATAAGTGCATTTATAAAGTCCATGAGAGGTAGTGACCCAGATGCAACAGTATTTTATTTAGCAAGAGCATTAGAAGGTGGAGAAGATCCAGTATTTTTGGCTAGAAGAATTGTTATAGCAGCTGCAGAAGATGTAGGACTTGCAAATCCTAGTGCATTAGTAGTAGCAAATAGTGCAATGCAAGCGATAGCAAATGTAGGTATGCCAGAGGCTAGAATAATATTATCAGAAGCAGCTATATATATTGCAAATTCTAAAAAATCTAATGCAACATATCTTGCAATAGAAAGAGCATTAGAAGATGTAAGAACAAAAGATACGGGAGAAATTCCAATGCATATAAGAAATGCTCCTGTAAGTGGTATGGAGGATTTTGGATATGGAATAGGATATAAATATCCACATGATTATCCAAATCACATTGTTGAACAACAATATTTACCAGATAAAATGCTGGGAACTAAATATTACATAAAAGATGATACAATAGATTAAAAATTAAACAGACCATGGGAAACCCTGGGAAACATTTTGCCCGGAGCAATTTCTCCACGTTCTTTGATGATTGTGGAGAAATTGCTCCGGGCAAAATGTTTCCCAGGGTTCATCCCTTTTTGTTTAATTTTTTTTATCGTCAGGAATATACTCTAACAATTCAGAAATTTCGCAGTTAAATGCCTTACAAATATTATTAAGATGCTTTACATCAATCCTCTTTACTTCTTCATAATACATTTTCGAAACAGTTGCTGGTCTAATATTAGTCATTTCAGCTAATGCTTTTTGAGTCATTTTATTTTTTCCTAATAAATCCGATAATTTAATTTTTATCAAAGTACTTCATCTCACTTTTTTATAATTTTGCATAAATTTTATCATTTAATGTCTTAAAATAACATAGAAAAAAACTAATATAACGATAAACGTAATAAAAAATCATACATTAGTAAAAAATAATACTATAATACAAACAAAGGAACAATATTGTTTTATGTATTTGTAAAATCGAATCAATTAATTATTTTTCTAAAAGTCAATAATTTATTTCAAGATTTTAATAACTATTCTAAAAAATATAGCACATTTAATAAAAATAAAATATGTAAATAGTAAATTAAACTAAAATTCAATTTACAGTTTTTTTATGCAAATAATATGTAAATAAAAACACATAAAATTGAAGTAACAACAAAAAATAATAATAAAAATATTGCAAAAAGGAAAACTATAAATTATAATACAAATATAAACATATAAGTATAAATAAACATAAACAAAATACAAACAAAAGAAAGCGAGGAGAACAAATGCAAAAAGACGAAAAAGCCATTACCCTAATAGCGTTAATAATCACAATAATAGTAATGCTAATACTAGTAGGAGTAACAGTAAATGTAGCAATAAATGGAGGATTATTTAGTACAGCAAAGAAGGCTACAGCAGAAACACAGCATCAAGCAGATAGAGAAATGTTACTTTCAGCAGTAATAGGAGCAATGAACGATAACGCAGAAGTAGATTTTGAAAAATTAGATAAAAACTTGCCACAAGGCTTTACAAAAAAAGAAGATGACCTATATGAAAGTAGATCTGGAAATGCATTCTATGTAAATAAAGAAGGAAATATTATAAAACCAGTAGTAGTAACTGTTGATAAAGAAACCGTAATGATAACACCAAAGAATTTAGGAAAATACTTAGGAAAAGAAGTAACAAACTATAAAAAAGACAGTAATACTAATGAAACTATAACAATAGGAACAGAAACCTATACAGTGTCAGCAAAATATAGATTATACTATATAGATTTTGAAAATAAATACCAAGATGGAGTAGGAACAATATACTTAAAGGCAGATTATGTGCAAAATGGAGGAACTAATAAATTGCCTATATCAGAGGAACTAACCGATTCTTCTAATATTCCTGAAAATATAAAAATAAAGAATTTAAACCCAGAATTATATAAAAATGGAACTCCACCAAGTAATGAAAATTATAGTATGAAAGCAGTAGCGTGGCTAACAGATACAAATAATTGGAAAGATTTGATAAACGAAGAAACATTAAGAGGAATAAAGAAAGAGGACATAAATTATGTAGTAGGAGCACCAAGTATAGAAATGATGATGGATAGTTATAATACTCATTATGAATTAACAGATGATGAAAAATTATATTGCAAGTTTCCTTTTAACGATAATCGCTTTGGGTATGCCATTAAGCCGGGTTTTAATGTCGATGGCTTTGGGATCCAATCTACTCCTGGCAGTCTAAAACAAGATGAGAATTTTTACTTGTATAGCCCGACGTATAATGTCTGTCCTTACTATTGGTTTGCTAGTCCGTCTGCTGCTAATGATGTTGGAGTTCTTTATTTTGACAATTGGAATAATGGCTTTATAGACTATGATGATGGTCATGAAGTGGTTTCATTTAGTCCAGTTGTTTCACTTAAGACGTCTGCTAAATTAATTTTAGAAGAGTGATATTTGCTATAATTCAAAGGCTGTATGTTTGATATACAGCCTTCTATTTATTCTAATTCTTCTAATGGTACAACTCTTAACGTATACCTCAAAGGATATTTTTTTCTTAATAAGTCAACAATATGTTAAATTAATTTCAAATAATGATTAAAAAATAAATAAAAATATTGCAAAAAGGAAAACTATAAAATATAATACAAATATAAACATATAAGTACTAATAAACATAAACAAAATACAAACAAAAGAAAGCGAGGAGAACAAATGCAAAAAGACGAAAAAGCCATTACCCTAATAGCTTTAATAATTACAATAATAGTAATGCTAATACTAGTAGGAGTAACAGTAAATGTAGCAATAAACGGAGGATTATTTAGTACAGCAAAAAGGGCAGTAACAAAAACAGAAGAAGCAAAAGACAGCGAATTAAGATTTATGGCGATGACAAATGCAGCAACACATAATGAAGAATGGGTATATGAAGTAGAAGAAGAAAAAATACCAATACCGGCAGGGTTTGCTCCAACAGAGATAGAAGGAGAAAACAGCCTAGAAGATGGAATAGTAATAATAGATGCAGAAGGAAACGAATTTGTATGGATACCATGCAGTACTTCTAAGTATAATGGAGCTACCTTGACTAAGTTATTTAATAGATTCACATGCATGGAATTATATATGTAAAAATATATTAGAATTAGATGAAAAAGCAGGAAAAAATATAAAAAATCCAGCTGATTGGGGAAATTATTATAATAACAAAGCAATAAAATATGAAGATTTAGATGTATTATATGCAGTACATGAATACGATAATGGATGGACAAAATATGCAGATGGAACTAAAACTGGTGAAGGTTCAAAATATCATAAAGGAATAATACCAGAAGGAACAGCACCAAAAGGTAGTGGGAATAATAAATTAGAACTTTCAACTGGAGCAAGTAAAAACTTTAAAGCATATAACATATATGATATGGCAGGAAACATGTGGGAATGGACAACAGAGACTGGACATACATCTGCTGACAACTCAATACATGCTGTTCTTCGTGGAGGTTGATTTAATAGTAGTGGGGGTAGTGTAGTGCTCGCTAACGGAAACATACCTCAAGGTGGCTGTGAAGTGGCCTTTGGTTTTCGTGTTGTGCTTTATTTATAATAAAATGTGAGAGAACGTAGTGTAAATGTTAAAATAAAACTGATAGAAAAATTCAAAATAAAATTGATAGAATTCTATCAGTTTTTTTGATGCAA
>CANRDJ010000017.1 GCA_947629355.1 uncultured Clostridia bacterium | reverse complement strand
AAGAACAAAAATGTATTGTTACTTGAATTTGGAGTAGGATTTAATACACCTGGAATTATAAGATTTCCATTTGAGCAGATGATACTTGAAAATAAAAATTGGACTTTAGTTAGATTTAATAAAGATACAAGAAGTTTTTATGATTTAGAAGATAGATTTATAGAAATACAAGAAGATATTAAAAAGTTTATGGAAGAAAAGGAAAATTAGAATGATAATAAATACAGGAATGAGAACTGATATACCAGCTTTTTATTCTAATTGGTTATTAAATAGAATAAATGAAGGATATGTGTATGTTAGAAATCCATATTATGAACATCAAGTAACTAAATATAGTTTAAATCCAAATGTTGTTGATTGTTTAGCATTTTGTACTAAAAATCCACATCCGTTAATTGCTCATTTATCAGGATTAGACAAATATAAACAATTTTGGTTTGTAACAATTACGCCTTATGGAAAAGATATAGAGCCAAATGTACCAGACAAAAAGCAAGTAATTAGTGATTTCAAAAAGTTATCAGAACATCTTGGAAAAAATGCAGTAGCAATTCGCTATGATCCAATATTTATAAATGAGAAATTTGATGTAAGTATGCACATTAAATGTTTTGAAAAGTTATTAAATGAGCTTAAAGGTTATACAGAAGATTGTACTATCAGTTTTTTAGATATGTATGAAAAAGTAAAAAGAAATGCACCTAATTTAAGACCACCAACAGAAAAAGAACAAATACAAATTGCAAAAGCATTTTCTAAAATAGGAAAACAAAATAACATTAAAGTACATTCTTGCTGTGAAAAAGAGTTTTTAAAAGATTATGGATTAGATATAACTGGTTGTATGAGTAAAGAAATAGTTGAAAAAGCAATAGAAAATAAATTAATTGCACCAAAAAACAATAGCAAAAGAAAAGGTTGTGCTTGTTTATTAGGAAATGATATTGGTGCATATAATACTTGTGGGCATCTATGCAAATATTGTTATGCTAATGCAAATACTGGTCTAGTTAGAGAAAATATGAAAAAACATATTCCTACATCTCCATTTTTAATTGGTGGAAATGAAGAAGGTGACAAAATCCACGATGCAAAACAAAAGAGTTGGAAAACAAATAAAGATGAACAAATTAGTTTGATATAATCAGTTCGACAAATTACAATTTATATGAGTTAATATAAATTTAAAAAAATCGTTAGAGTAGGAGAGAGGAGCAATTCTGAAAAATGGATATCTTGAATTAAATAAAATTACTAAAATTCAAAACTAAAGCTTAATCTCCTACAAAAATATTTCTAAAAAATTTTTATAAAATAAAAAAATAAAATTTATAACTTTAAATTAAGATTTGAAAAATTTAAAATTTATATTAATATATTTTAAAACCGAACATTTGTTGCAATTAAAATTTTTACAAATTTAAATGTGATTTTATAATTATTTTATAAAGCTTCAAAATCAATTTTAAGACATTTTTATATTCAGCTCATAAAGTTAATCATTAGAAATTTAATCTGAACATTTTAAAATTATTATCTATATAATGTAAATTTACTAAAATATTGTAAAATCAATGATTTTTTAAAAATACTGAAAAATGGCTAAAAAATCAACGCACGAGAATCGATTTTAAGGCGTTTTTAAAAAAAGGTAATATAACTTGTTGTCTATAAATTGGGGCAAAATGTTGAAATATATGGATTTCATAAATTTTTGAAAAAATATTATAAGAATGATTTTAAATTTTATATAACTAATTAATAAATTATAAAATGATAATAAATAATTAGAAACCTTAAGAATATTGACGCATGAGAATCAAATATAAGAGGTTTTTATAAAAAAGACATATAGTTTATTGAGTAAGAAAACCTGCAAAAGGCTTAAAATTAGCGAGATAGGACCTTATATCAAAAAAGTCCTATCTCTATTTGCGCAAAACTTTGATTTTGTGCAATGTTTGTTCTAATATTACGATTATATTCTACCTATAACCTATTCTAAATAAATTTTTAAAGATTAAATTTGTTTTCAAAGTCAAAATTCGACAAAGTTTTGACAAAAAATATGTTAAAATTTATAGCATAAGAGGTGATTCTTATGAAGAATAGGAAAAATAAAAGATTGTTTAAAATTAAATATACAAATTATTTTGAATCTAAAAAATATATAATAACATATAATGAATTAAAGTTTTATAAAGAATTTTTTGAAATAGCACAGAGATTAAATTTAATTCTATTAACTAAAGTATCTATACATAATTTAGTTAATATAAAGGATACATTATATAAAAACATAGCTTTAAAGCAAATGCGGAACTGAAAGTATAGATTTTATATTTGCGGATAAAGAAAGCTGTGAAACAATATTATGTATAAGATTAGATAGTCCATATGTAAATAATAAAAAAAGCAACATCAAAACAGAAAGATTTATAAATGAACTATTTGAAGAATTAAATATAAATCTAATTAGAATAAAAATAGATGAAGATTATAATTTTATATATTTAGAGAATAAGTTGAGAGAAATAATATCTAAAACAGCATATAATAAATAAAAAAAGTATCTTCAATATTCTTGTATAAAAATAGGTGCTCTTTGTTTTAGTGCACCTATCTTCTCTCTTTATTATTTTTAAAAAAATAATCCATTCGTGCTAAAAATTCTTCATTAGAATTTGTTGCAATTATTTGATCAATTAGCTGTTCCGTCATCTCTTGCATAGACATGTTAGACATTGCTTTTCTTAAGGCAAATACTGTCTCTAATTCCTTTGTTGAAAGCAATAACTCCTCTTTCCTTGTTCCTGATTTATTAATATCAATTGCAGGGAATATTCTCTTTTCTGAAAGTTTTCTATCTAAATGAACTTCCATATTTCCTGTACCTTTGAATTCTTCAAAAATAACATCATCCATTCTACTACCTGTTTCTACTAAAGCTGTTGCAAGTATCGTTAAACTACCAGCATCTTCAGTATTTCTAGCTGCACCAAAAAATCTTTTTGGTTTATGTAAGGCACTTGGATCTAGTCCTCCAGAAAGAGTTCTTCCAGATGTTGGTATAACTAAATTATATGCTCTTGCAAGTCTTGTTATACTATCTAATAATATTACAACATCTTTGTTTTGTTCTGTTAACCTTTTAGCTCTTTCTAAAACCATTTCTGCTACTTTAACATGATGTTCTGGTACTTCATCAAAAGTTGAATATATCACATCACCATTTATAGATCTTTTCATATCTGTAACTTCTTCAGGTCTTTCATCTATTAATAAAACTATTAATTCAACATCAGGGTTGTTTTTTGTTATGCTATTAGCAATTTTTTTTAATATTGTAGTTTTACCTGCTTTTGGAGGTGCAACTATCATACCCCTTTGTCCCTTTCCTATTGGAGACAATAAATCCATAAGTCTCATAGTATACTCAGAAGATATTGTTTCTAAATTTAATTTTTCATTAGGATAAATTGGAGTTAAATCATCAAAATGCGGTCTTTTCATTGCTTTTTCAGGATGCTCTCCATTTACTTCTCCAACGTAAATTAATGCTGGAAATTTTTCCCCTTCTTTCGGTGTTCTTTTAATTCCTTTCACTTTATCTCCAGTATCCAATCTAAATCTTTTTATTTGAATTGGTGAAATATATACGTCCTTTGGTGTTGGCAAATAATTTTCACCCCTTAGAAAACCATATCCATCTGGAAGTACTTCTAGTATTCCTTCTACAAATTCATCACCTTCATTTGTAAGTTTATATTCATTTTCTAATGAATTAGATGTATTACAATTTTTTTCTTCACTTAATAATGAAATTAGTTCTTCTTTTTTTAATTTTGAGATGTTTTTTATACCTTTTTCTTTAGCTTTTGCTTTTAAATCTGATAAACTTAGATTTTCAAGCTCCATATAAATACCCCCTATATATATTAATATATTTTATAATAAAACTATCTGGAAAATTAAAGAATTAAATATTAAAAATATAATGAATAAATTATAAACAGTAGTTAGGTAGATGTTCTATTTTCTCTACCTAACTTTAATTTCCTTTATCTATATATACTCTTTCATTTGGTAAATACATATCTAATTTTTCTCTCGCTATTTCTTCTATATACTCTTTAGAATTTATATTATTACTAGTACAATATAATGATTCTTGATAAGCTAATTGCTTACTTAATTGTTCTGAATAATATTTTTGTTCACCTTTATAAGAATCTAAAATTTTTTGTTGTCCTATAAAAACGTAGATAATATAAGCAAAAATAACAAAAAACAATAGTTTTTTACCCAATTTTTTTGATTCTAATTGTTTTTTTTTCATCTGTATATCTCTCCTTATGCTTAATTAAAATATATAATTTAATTTTATAATATATATTTCAACATAATTAAACGAAATCCTTCTTATATTCATTTTTTTTCTTTTTATTAAACATACTTTTTATATTTATTTTAAAAAATGACAAAATTTTTTTGGTATTTATAATACAAAAAGTTATAGGTTTAAGAATTATTCCCTTTAAAATTTTAATAATAAATTTTATTGGCCTTATGAGTATAAAAGAAATAAAATTCTTTATAAAGTTAATTATATATAAATTAAATTTTATGAAAATCCTACTAAATAATAACATATATATGACTATACCAACAAATATTCCGTACAAATAAAAAAGCTCTTAATTCACCTTTGTTAAATTTAAATATAGAATATAATATTATAAAAGTAGTTAAAATCCAGAATAAAATATCTTCTATATATGTGCTTAAATCATTGTTCTTAAATGATTTTCTAAGTATTCTGAAAAAGTCAAATAAAATAGAAATTAAAAAACCATTTAATATAAAAATTATAAATAAATATGCCTGATTTTCCAAATTATCACCTTATTTAAATATTTTTCCAATAAGAGAAGATCCTTTTTTATCTAGATTTTTTTCAGAATAGGTCATACTATATATATCACCCTCTACAACAACTTCGGATGTGTCAATACTTAATTTATTTATTCTTAAATTTTCTCCTTTTACATTCAATAGTCCTAATTCAGTCTCAACTATTACTACTTGATCATCAAAACTTAAAACGTCTAATACGCCAGAAATACTTAGTTTTTCTCTATTTTCTAATACCAAATTTTGAATTACTGTACTTGATAAGTTTTTTCTTTCTTCTACATTCATATATATTCCTCCTCTACTTTTCACTTTAATATATATATTCAGATCTTGTCTTATTTAGAACAAAAAATATTTAATTTAAAACAAAAAGGACAGATTCCTTTCGTTGAAAATTAAACGAAAGAAATCTATCCTTTTTGTTTATTATTTTTTAATGTCTGAAATGTCTCATATGAGTAAATATCATTGCTATTCCATATTCATTACATTTATCTATTGAAGCTTGGTCTTGTTTTGCTCCACCTGGCTGAATTATTGCTGTTATACCTGCTTTATGTGCTGCTTCTACACAGTCTGAGAATGGGAAAAATGCATCTGATGCAAGAACTGCTCCTTTTGTTACTCCTTCTCCTATTAATTCATTTGCATGTTCTATTGATTGTTTTGTTGCCCATATTCTATTTACTTGTCCAGGTCCAATTCCTAATGATTGTTTATCTTTTCCTATTGCTATACCATTTGATTTTACATATTTAACTATTTTCCAAGTAAACATTAAATCTTCTAATTCTTTATCTGTTGGCTTTCTATTTGTTACTACTTCGTAATCATCTAATAGTTCTGAATCTATTGTTTGAAGTATAATTCCTCCATTTATTTTTTTGATATCATAAGAACCTTTTGGTTGTTTTACAGTTATGCTAGGCAATAGAAGTATTCTTAAATTAGGTTTTACTTTTAATATTTCTAATGCTTTTTCTGAATAAGATGGTGCAACAACTACTTCTAAGAATATTTCTTTCATTTCATTTGCCATTTCTTCTGTTACCTCACGGTTAACTACAACAATTCCACCAAATATTGATGTTTTATCTGCGCCAAATGCTTTTTGCCATGCTTTATAAATACTTTCCTTATCACTACCTACTCCGCATGGATTTCCATGCTTACATGCAACAACTGTTGGTTCATCAAATTCTTTTAATAGTTCCAAAGCGCCATTTGTATCATTTATATTATTGAATGATAATTCTTTTCCATTTAGTTGCTTAGCTATTGTAAGTGATCCCTCACATTTTCCTATTTCTTTATATAGAGCTCCTACTTGATGAGGATTTTCTCCGTATCTCATTTCTTGGACTTTTTCGTAAGTTAAAGTTAATTCTTGTGGAAGGCTTTCGTCTTTTCTTTCATCTTTTAAATATTTGCAAATCATTGCATCATAACTTGATGTATGTTCAAATACTTTATTCATTAAATAAAATTTTGTATCTAATGATACTTTTCCGTTTTCTTTTAATTCTGTAAGAACTTTTTCATAGTCATTTGGATCTGTAATTACTGTTACATCTTGATAGTTTTTTGCTGCACTTCTAAGCATTGTAGGTCCACCTATATCTATATTTTCAATTGCCTCTTCCCTTTTTACATTTTCTTTTAATATTGTTTGTTTGAAAGGATATAAATTAACAACAACAAAATCTATTGTATCTACATCTAAATCTTGTAATTGTTTCATATGATTAGGATTACTTCTCATTGCTAAAATTCCTGCGTGTACTTTTGGGTGAAGTGTTTTAACTCTACCATCTAAACATTCAGGAAAACCTGTAAGTTCAGAGATTTCTATTGCTTTTACTCCTTCTTCTTTTAATTTTTTGTAAGTACCACCCGTTGAAATAATTTCAATTCCCATGCTCTCTAGTTCTTTTGCAAATTCTACTATTCCTGTTTTGTCAGAAACACTAATTAATGCTTTCACTTTAAAAACCTCCTTAAAATACAATAAAATTTTCTCTTTTCATTTTGCAACTTCATTATATTACAAAAAAAATAATAATACAACATTAATATTCAATATAATTTTGTTTACAATTTACAATTGAATCTATATAAATTACATTATTATCAATAAAATATATAATTAAATAGTTTTTGCTAAATAAAATTTTTCTATATGAATTATTATTTGAAATTTTAGGATACATATGTGGAAATAAATATAAAGATTGAATTGCAGAATTAAAATCTTCTAAGAATTTTTGACTGTTTAAAATGCTATATCTACGTTTATAAATAGAAATTAGATATAAATCATTTTTTGCCTTATTGGAAATAAGTATTTTCATTTATTATAAGTTTTCTCCTTCTATAATTTTTTTCATATTAATCAATACTTCTTCAATTGGAGTGCCCATATTTCCAATTAATCTATCTTTTTGTGCAATTTTTATATCTTTCTCTATTTTCTTATTTATAGATTTTGTTATCATAGCTGTATTACTTTTTAAATTCATTTTATATTCCTCCTTTCTGTATGAAATTATATTTCTCAATTTAATCCCCCTTTTATAAATTTTATTATATATTATTACTATTTTTTTAGCAATAAAAATCGCTCGACAAAATATTACAATATAAAGGGCAGACTTTATTTGTCTGCCTTAATTACTTATTTAACTATAGTTCCATCATTTTCCACGAAAGTAGATTTTACTATTATTGGAACATTATATTTTTTAGCCATTTCGACACATTTCGTGTGCAGAACTTTTGCACCATTTTTAGCCATTTCTATCATTTTATCATATGAAATTGTATCATATTTGATTGCATTTTTATTAATATTAGGATCTTCTGAATATACTCCATCTACATCTGTATATATATAAAGTTTTTCAGCCTTCAGATATGCAGCAAGTGCTACAGCTGTAGTATCTGAGCCTCCCCTTCCAAGTGTTGTAATATCGCCTAAACTATTTACTCCTTGAAATCCTGCTACAATAACAATCTTATTTTTCTGTAGCTGATTTAATATTTTATCAGTATTTATATCTATAATATTTGCATTACCATAGATATCATCTGTTATAATTGGTACTTGCCATCCTGTATATGATATTGCATCATATCCAAGTTCTTTTAAGTATATGGCAATTTTAGATATAGTAATCTGCTCTCCTGTTGAAAGCAAAACATCATGTTCTCTTTTATCTGGACTATTTGATATTTCATTTTCTTCTAAAACCAACATATCTGTTGTTTTTCCTTGTGCTGACACTACAACAACTACTCTGTTACCTGATTCATATTCATTTATTATATGTTTACATACATTTAAAAGTTTATCTTTATCTGCTACAGAAGTTCCTCCAAATTTTTGTACAACTATGCCCATATTTTGGCACCTCTTTATTATTTTAAGTATAAATAAAATCTAAGTTTAAATTCTATTTATGCAATAGTAAAATAATACTCTTACTCTATATTATATTATTTTTATATCATTTTTGTTCTTTATTCTTTGCTAAATATTTTAAATAACTTTCCATAAAACCATTTAAATCTCCATTCACAACTGCTTCAACATTACCAACTTCGAAATTAGTTCTGTGATCTTTTACTAATGTATATGGACAAAATACATAAGAGCGTATTTGACTACCCCAGGCGATATCTTTTTGAATTCCTTTTAAATCTTCTATCTTATCCTTTTGCTCTTTTTCTTTGAGTTCTAAAAGCTTAGATTTTAGCATTTTCATAGCTGTTTCTCTATTTTGAATTTGTGATCTTTCAGACTGACATGAGACTACAATATTTGTAGGAAGATGTGTTATTCTAACTGCAGAATCTGTTTTATTAATATGTTGTCCTCCTGCTCCTGAGGCCCTATATGTATCAATTCTTAAGTCATCAGGATTAATTTCTAACGTAATATCTTCAGATATTTCAGGTAAAACTTCTAATGATGCAAAAGATGTATGTCTTCTTCCACCGCTGTCAAAAGGTGAAATTCTAACTAACCTATGTACTCCCATCTCTCCTTTAAGATATCCATATGCGTTCTCTCCACATATTAAGAAAGTAACGCTTTTAATTCCCGCTTCATCACCTTCTAAATAATCTAATTCCTTTAATATATATCCATTATTTGCAGACCATTTTGAATACATTCTATATAACATTTCTACCCAATCCTGAGACTCTGTGCCTCCGAGCTCCTGGATGAAGTGTAAGAATAGCATTATTTTTATCATATTTCCCAGATAAAAGTGTTTGTATTTCTAGCTTTTCTATATCTTTTTCTAAATTTTTTGTATTTTCAATTAATTCATTTGCTAAATCTTTATCATATTCTGTAATTAACAAATCATTTAAACTCTCTATATTAGAGAGTTCAGTTTCGATTTTATTATATTTATCTAATTTATTTTGAATTGCTTTCATTTTAGATAAAATAGGAGTGCTTATTTCAGTATTACTCCAAAAATCAGCTACATTTGTTTTTTGCTGTAATTCATCTAATTCTACTTGCATATTTGCAATGTCAAAGTGAATCACCTACATTTTTTAGTTTAGTTTTTAAATCTGATATCTTATGTTTATTTTCTTCTAGTTCTATCACAAAATTACACTTCCTTCCAATATGCAAAGAATTCTGTTTACACCATTCTTATAATCAATTTTTTTCTAAAATATTATTTATTTCTTCTAGTAATCCTTCTGGCATTTTTATTACAAGTTTTGTTTCTGAATTTGGATCTTCATAATAGCAATATTCTGGTAAGTCTAATTGCATCATTATATATTTACCGTTTCCAAAATCAAGTTTAACATCATTTTTAATAGCAAGATATTGTGATTTATCATCTTGTTCTAATGAAGGATTAGAGTATTTATCAGTAAATTCTTTTATTTTTTTCTTTTTTGTTATTTCTATCCTTTTTTCAATATTTGAATTTTCACCATATTTTTCTATTACTATTTTTCCTTCATCTGTTTGTTCAGCTTTATTTACAGCTTTTACTATGAAATAAGCTGCAAATGCAACTACTATTATAACTGCAACTGCTATGCATATGAATATAATATTTCTTTTACTCATCTTTAGTGCACCTCCTTCCTAAAATGTACAATAAGTACATGTGACTTCTTTGGTTTCTTTTAAACTATAAATTCAAATTAATTATTTTTCTCATCTTTGCTATTATGTTCATATAATTTCATAAATTCCTATAATATAACCTAATATATCATTAAATCTTTCTTTTGTTTTTGCAGTAAAAAATACAGTCCAACTCGCAAAAGCTACCCATATAAATAAATGTCCTTTAAAAAAGAAAGAACAAAATATTGCATCTAATAATACAATTATTCCAGCAATAAATCCTATTCCTATTCCATTTAATATTTTTTCTTTCACAATATTTCCTCCAATTTAATTATACTAGCAATAAAATTATTTTTTAATAATGTTGTTATCAATATATTTTTTATTAGTGAAAATAATATTTTTTCACTATACATATTATATAGCATATAATAAAAGTAAGCAATAAAATAGATATAACTTAAATAATTTTATAAAATTCAATATGTTTTTTAAATTTTATACTCTTTTATTTCGCAATTTTTCTGTCCACTCACTTTTAATAGCATTCCATCTTCTGGCATTTTTTCAAAGTAAAATTGTATAGCTCTTGCAACAGCGCCATGAGATTCACCATTATATTTTCCAATGTCATGAAGATATCCAAGTGTTATTGTTTTGTCAATATCGACAGCAATGCCTTTTTTTACTAATGCTTTTGCGATTTTTCCAGCACTAGCCCCAACACATATTGAGTGATTTACCCACTTATCACTTTTCGTTTTGCCCCTAAAATTTTCTAATACCTTTAATGCTAATTCTGCTGTTAATTTCATTAATTATTACCTAACTTTTCAAATAAATCATTGTATATATCATTTCTGCTTATATCAGCTATAAATTTTACTTTATGACGGTCTTTAGTTGACTTATAAGAAGTATCATCACTAATATTAGGGCAACTTACTTCTTTAAACTTAAACCAATTACTATTTATCATATAAGCAATTACTGATATATCCCAAATAACTCGCTCTTTTTGTATACCATGATATCCATCATTATAAAATCTATCAATTAAATAATTACACAATTCTGATTTATTAGTTAAACATTCTTTTAAAGTGTTTATATCAATTTTTAATTTTGAAACAACATTTTTACATGGTAAAATTGTTAGATGTACTTTAGAATTAAATACAATTTTTACTCCTTCTATATCTTGTTTAAAATTATATTCTAAATTATTTTTATAACCTAATTCATTACCACCTAACCAAATAACTTCAATTTTGTCTATTATTTTAGGTTCTTTTTTTATTGCTAATGCAACATTAGTAATTGCTCCAATTGCCATAATATAAGTTTTTTTATTTTTAAGTGCTACCTCAATTATCTTATTTACTGCATCATTACCTTCTTCATATCCATTACAAATATAGTCTTCTGCTCCTTTGAAAACTTTATTTTTTGTATCAAAATTTAGCCAATTACATATTTTCAATATTTCATTATAACTTTTCTCTTGACCACTTATTACAGTTTCATTTCTTTCCTTATGTGAATAAGGAGCAACAGTTATTGCTTTTATATTAAATATATTTTGACTTTTAATCATATAAGCAAGTGCAAATTGATCATCACACTCATTATATGTATCTGTATCTAAAATAACGTTCATTTTTTCTTTTTTATAATTATTTATATAGTTGAATATTTCTTCCCAATTATTTACTCTAGTATATCTTGTTTCATTCTTATTATATTCAGTATTGAATAGCAAAGATTTAATATTATTTTCAGAGCATTTTACACATACATTAATTGAATCATCAATCATAATATCAATATTATTTTCTATACAGATATCTGCTTTATCTTGATGATTATATGCATTGGTTAAAATAAGTTTATCATATGTAATATCATATTTCTTTAACCATTTTGTAGTCATATTATAAGGATCAGAATATTCTCCATTATCTCTACCACTAATGATACATATATAATGTCCGTTATCTCTTAGTTCTTTTATGTATTTAGAGCAATCTTTAATTGGCTCCAATAAATTTACTAATCTTTCAATATTATCATGATAATATTGTTGTTCTTCTTCTTTTGTCCAGTCGAACATATCTCTTATATAAACATTATTTTTGATTATACCATTATTTCTTAATTCTTTATCATGGTTAATATAATCATTTAATAATACTTCATTAAAATTTGATAAAACATTATCAATATCAATGCCAATACGCATATATCACCTCTTTAGAAATATTAAAATATTTAAATAAAAAATGTTTGCATTAGAATATTCCTTAATTTATAAGGTTTTATCCTCATTTTTGCAAACATTTAAACTTTTTGCAAACAATTGCAAACAAAATCTCTTATTCTTTTCTTTTTTAATAACTTTTAAAATTTAATATTGTTGATAAAAGCCTCTATTTATAAGGATTTTAATTCTACTTTCCACAACAGTTTTATATCTCTTTCCCGAACAACATGAACTATAACCTTTAATATTATGAATATTTATAATATTTGTAATATTATTGATATTTCAATACCTTCAAGAACAAAGTATCTTTTATATTTTTAATATTTATAGTATTTATTTTATTATAAATATTTATATTCTGTGGACAAATCGTGGACATTTGGTCTTTTTTTGCTGTTTTTTAATTTTTTAAAATCTGCAAACCCTTTGTTTATGCGTTTTTTCCACAACAGTTCTTGTATTTCTTACCACTTCCACATGGACAAGGGTCATTTCTTCCGACTTTTGGCTCGTTATTTACAATAGGAGTATGCGTAACTTCCTTGCTCTCTTTTGGCATATCCCCTCTCAAATTCTCTGCTGCTTCTTGAAGTCCTTGCTTTGTTATTTTTACAGTTTGCCTTCTTTCTAGATTTTGAACTCTATTTATATTCATTAATATTTTTACTACATCTATTTTTATATCGTTAACCATTTGATCAAACATATCAAATCCTTCTATTCTATATTGAACAACTGGATCTTTTTGACCATAAGCTCTAAGTCCTATACCGTCTTTTAATTCATCCATTGCGTCAATATGATCCATCCATTTTTGGTCAACTACTTTTAGCATAACAACTCTTTCAAGTTCTGATAACTGATCCTCACCTATCTCTTGGCCTTTTTTTGCATAGTTATCAAGTGCTTTTTGCTTTAATTCTTCTATTACTTTTTGCTCTTTTATATTTGTTTCATTTATACTTTCAAGAGATGATACTCCAAATATTGTTTTTGTATCTTGAAGTAATCCTTCTTTATTGAATTCGTTATCTGAAATATGTGTTAAAACAGTTTCTTCAGCAACACTATTTATCATATTAAGTATGTTATCATGAATATTTTCTCCATCTAGCACTTGTTTTCTTTGTTTGTATATTATCTCTCTTTGTGTATTCATAACATCGTCATATTGAAGAACATGCTTACGAATGCTAAAATGTTTTCCTTCAACCCTTCTTTGAGCACTTTCTACTGTTTTAGTTAGTATCGACATTTGTAAAGGCATATCTTCATCTGCACCAAGTTTATTGTATACAGAAGTTACCATATCTCCACCAAATATTTTCATTAAGTCATCATCAAGAGCAATATAAAATCTAGTTTCACCTATATCACCTTGACGTCCACTACGTCCACGAAGCTGATTATCAATTCTTCTTGATTCATGACGTTCTGTACCAATTATTTTTAGTCCACCAGCATCTATTACTTTTTGTTTTTCATCTTTAATTTCTTTTTCAAATTTTTCTTCATATTCTGCAAATGTTTTTCTAGCATTTAATATTTCTTCATTATCTGTTTCGTTATGTGCTGTTGCTTCTTCTATTAATTCATCACTAAATCCATGTTTTTTCATTTCTTGCTTTGCTAAAAATTCACTATTTCCACCAAGCATAATATCAGTACCACGACCAGCCATATTTGTAGCTATTGTAACTGCCCCATATTTACCTGCTTGTGCGATAATTTGAGCTTCTTTTTCATGATATTTAGCATTTAATACTTCGTGCTTTATCCCTTCTCTTTTTAAAATATTACTTAACTTTTCAGATTTTTCAATAGAAACTGTACCAACAAGTACTGGTTGACCTTTCTTATAGCTTTCTTTAATATCTTCTACAACTGCTCTAAATTTAGCAGATTCATTTTTATATATAATATCATTGTTATCAATTCTTATCATAGGCTTATTTGTAGGAATTGAAATTACGTCCAAGTTGTATATCTCTCTAAATTCGTTCTCTTCTGTCATAGCTGTACCTGTCATACCTGCAAGCTTATCATACATTCTAAAATAATTTTGAAATGTTATTGTAGCAAGTGTTTTTGATTCATTTGCTATTTTTACACTTTCTTTTGCTTCTATTGCTTGATGTAATCCATTGCTATATCTTCTTCCATACATAATTCTTCCTGTAAACTCATCAACAATTAATACTTCTCCATCTTTAACTATGTAATCAATATCTCTTTTCATTACTCCATGTGCATGAAGTGCTTGATTTATATGATGAACGATATCTGAGTTATCTATATCATTTAAATTTTCTAATTTAAAAAATTCCTCTGCTTTTTTTATTCCCTTTTGCGTAAGAGATGCTGATTTTGCTTTTAAATCAACTATATAATCATATTTTTCATTATCTTCTGCTTGATCAAAATCTTTTACATCTTCTTCAACTAAAACTTTAGGTTTTAATCTTTTAACAAAATCGTTTGCTTGTTTATATAAAACAGATGATTCATTAGCTGTTCCAGATATAATTAAAGGTGTACGGGCTTCATCTATTAATATACTATCTATCTCATCTACTATTGCATAATTTAATGGTCTTTGAACCATTTGATTTTTATATATAACCATATTATCTCTTAAATAGTCAAAACCATATTCATTATTTGTTCCATAAGTGATATCACAATTATATGCTTCTTGTTTTTGATTATTGTCCATACCTGCAATTACAAGACCTACTGTTAATCCTAGAAATTTATATAATTTTCCCATCCATTCACTATCTCTTTTTGCCAAGTAATCATTTACTGTTACAACATGAACACCTTTTCCTGATAAAGCATTTAAGTATACTGGAAGTGTTGCAACTAATGTTTTTCCTTCACCTGTTTTCATTTCTGCTATTCTTCCTTGATGAAGTATAATTCCACCTATTAATTGCACATCAAAATGTCTCATTCCAAGAACTCTTTTTGATGCTTCTCTAACTACTGCAAAACTTTCAGGAAGTATATCATCCAATGTTTCTCCTTCTGATATTCTTTTTTTAAATTCAGCAGTTTTATTTTTTAGTTCATTATCAGAAAGTTTTGATATACCATCTTCCAAACTATTTATTTTTTCAACTATTGGCATTACCCTCTTTACTTCTTTTTCACTATATGAACCAAATATTTTGTTTAATAATCCCATTTATTTAACCTTCTTTCTCTTAATCGGCTTGAGGGACACACCTTAGTCAAAGGTATTCCTCATAGATTAAGGTATGTCCCTCGTTTTTAATTAATATATCATGAACTGGCATATATTGCAAGAATTTAACATACAATTTAAAAGAAAATGTTAGAAAAATTGTTGTTCGTAGGATTATTCTTAATTTAAAAAATTCAATAGAAATTATTAATTATTAAATTATTCGAAAATTACAATTTATATGAAAGGATTGATTACATGTTTATATATAATATTAAATTTAATGGGAAAACATTAGTAAAAATCTTATTTGTAATTATAGCAATAGTAATAACTTTGTACTTTTCTATATCCGCATATAAAATATATCAAAATAGCTTTAAAGTAAAAGATGAAATAGATGAAAATAAAATAATGTATTTAACTGCTGAAAATTATACAAATATTTTGAAATCTGTACATGATGATGTAAATAGTTATGTTGGGAAAAAAATTTGTTTTACAGGATATGTATACAGATTATTAGATTTTAAAGAAACAGAATTTGTTTTAGCAAGAGATATGATAGTAAGTTCTGACATGCAAACGTTAATAGTAGGTTTTTTATGTGATTCAAAAAATGCTAAAGATTTTCCTGATCAGTCTTGGGTTGAAATAACCGGAGAAATAACTCAAGGTTCATATCATGGAAATATGCCTATTATACAGATAAAAGAAATAAAGCAAATAGAAAAACCCGAAAGTGATATATATGTATATCCTCCAGATGATACATATATTCCTACTTCTGCTATTTTTTAGCAATTAGTGCATAGTAGAGAATTATGAGAATTTTCCTATCATAATAAAGAAGGAATTTAGTTTTAAAACTAAATTCCTATTTTGCCTAACTACCACATCGTTGCTGTTGGGGGAATATACATGTTGTTATCAGCTTCATAGCCTTTTTTTATAAGATGTTTTTTATATATTTCCATATTAGGAATAATATATAAGATTCCATCTGTATAAAATTCTATACTACTCGAATTGGTCTTATATGACTTTTCCCGAGGTTTAGGTCTATTCGTTGAATTCATTAAAATTTTTACTGAGATTTTCTTCATTCCCCTAATAGTAGTACGCATTTTTATGCGCCTCCTTTTTATAAAATTATTTGATACGCTAAAAGTGTATCTTTAAATATATTATATCATTTTATGTTAATATTTGCAAATCATTTCCTATCTAATAAAGTTTTTACAATTCCATTATCTATCATCGTTTCAAACACATTTTGAAGTATTATTAGAACAATTGGTCCAATAAATAATCCTACTACACCAGATAATTTAAATCCTGTATACATAGCAATCAGAGTAAATATTGGATGAGTTCCTATGTGTCCACTTACTATTCTTGGTTCTAATAATTGATGTACAATCATTATTATCGCAAACAAAATAAATAAGGCGATTGCAAGTTTTAAGTCTCCATTAACTGCTGATATTATTGCCCAAGGTATCATTACCGTTCCAGAACCGAAGTATTGGAAGTGCATCAACAAATCCTATTCCTAAAGCAGCAAGCAATGGATATCCAACATTTAACCCCATCCATTTAAAAATATACAAACCTATTAATACTTCTATAAACGATATTAATATTAATGTCGCTTCTGCTTTTAAATATCCACCTAAAGTTGCAATTAATTTTTTTAGATGTATTCCAAATTTTTTCACCCATACTCTTGGAAAATGATGTTCTAATTGGTCTAATATATATAGTCTATCTGCACATATAAAATACGTTGAAAGTACTGTAATTGCAATATATATTCCTATAATAGGTAATGATGTAATTCCTTGTAAAATAGATGTTAAAAAATTACTAATCCATTCACTTATAAAAGATAAAAAGTTGTTTGTTGAAGACTGAACAATTCCTATAACTTGGCTAGGAATTTCTATTTTATCAAATTCAATTGCACTTATATATTTTTGAATTTGATTATATATTTTTTCTATATATATATTTAGACTTTGCAATAAATTAGATGCTTCTGTGACTAAGCTAATTACTCCAAAAACTATAAGGGCTATTAATATAGTAAATATACATAACATTACGATAATAGCACTGGTTTTTCTTGTAAGTTTAGTTTTTTTATTTAAAATTTTAATAAGTGGTTCAATTAGTAATGATATTATAAAGCCAATTAAAAAAGGTACATAAAATAAAGCTAGTTTAAAAGATAAGTATATGGCAATTAATGTAATGAATAGTATAAATATTTTTCTAATTACTTTTGCAAAATATCCCATATCAATTACCAAAATACATGCCTCCTTATTTAGAGCTTGTACTATAAGTATATGTAAAAGTAAGGTAGATATGCAATTACAAAACAAAATAAATTGTTGTTTTTGGAGTTAAATTTATTTTAAAATCAGTAAGGGGCGTACCCCTCCTGAGCGTTTAGAAAACTAACAAATTTTCTAGTTAACGGTCGTCCAAGACAGCAACCCCTACAATATTTGCAATTTATTTGTTGACTTGAAAATTACAATTCATTCTGCATTTTTAGGATTTTGGTCACATTTGCATATTCCTTCTACTGTTTCTGAAACTTCTTTAGATGTTACATTTTCATTGTTAGCTAAATCTCCTACAGTAATTATACCAACTAATACATCATTTTCTACTACAGGTACTCTTCTTACTTGGCAATCACACATTATTTTTCTTACTTCTGATAGTTCTGCATCAGGTGACACGTTAAATACCTTTGTTGTCATCACTTCACTTACAGGAGTTTGTTTAATGTCCTTTTCACAAGCCAAACTTCTTAAAATTAAATCCCTGTCGGTTACTAATCCAACAACTTTATCATTATCACATACTGGTATACAACCTACGTGCTTATTAAGCATTAATTTAGCAACATCTCTTATTGTTGAAGTTGGATTAACACAAGCTACTTCATTACACATACATTCTCTTACTTTCATATTTTTCCTCCTAAATAAATTTAATATAAATCTATTTTGTATTCTTTTTGGAAAAATATGCATGAAAGAGACAAAATTAATTGCCTCTTTTGCCTTAAAAATATCTTGGTCTTTGTGGTGGTCCCATAGGTGGTCTTCCATTTCCAGTCCTTGGTGGCATTTGCATTCCTGATCTTCCTGGTTCCATGGGTGGTCTTCCTTCAGGAGAAAATGGTGGTCTCATTGGAGGTCTACCTGGTCTTCCCCATTCTCTTAATAATAATATTCTAATTAAATCTCTAAGTAAGAAATTAGTTTGTCTTGTTTCTTTTGTTTGCGTTTCTGGTTCTTTTGCATTTGGATTTCTTACATCACCATTTTTTAATGGAGGAGCTGTTCTTGAAGCACATTCTGTTTCCTGATCCGGTTCAACATTTTTATATATTTCATCTGTCATTTGATCTAGCAATTCTTTTGTAAGTTCTCTATTTGAATTTAAATTACACACTTTGCAAACCATGGGATATATTATTTTATATATCTCTGGATAAAAAGGTGTTAAATCTTGCGTTTGTTGCATTGCTATGACATCATTTGAATAATTGTAGATATCTTCTTGCTCATCTGTATATGTATAATCGTTTGCCACATATGGTGAATATCCAAGCACACTTCTCATGTAGTCTTCATAATTTTGATAATTCATTATTAAACCTCCTAATTAATAGATGTTATATTATATGCTAAACATTTCTATTTAGTGCAAAAAAATAAAAGATTATATTCAATTTATAATCTTTTAGATAAATTGTTGTTTGTTGAATTAAATTAATTTTTATATCCGTAGGGGCAGATTCCATATCTGCCCGCGAATTATTTATTGTTTTTCGGGCGGAAATTGATTCCGCCCCTACACATTTGCAATAAATTTAACAAAACAAATTACAATTTATTAACTAAATCTTTAAATTTATTTCCTCTTTCTTCAAAATTTTTAAACATATCAAAACTTGCACTAGCTGGAGAAAATAATACTATATCTCCTTTTTTGCTTACTTCTTTTGCTTTATTAATTGCTTCTTCTAATGTTGTAGTTCTAAAAATATCTAGTTTTTTATTTTCTATACTTAATAATTTAGTAACCTCTTGATATATTTTATCTGAAGTTTGACCTAGTAATATTAATTTACTTACTTTGTTTATAATAGGCTTTGCTAATGGTTTATAATCTAAATGTTTATCATATCCACCTGCTATTAAAACAATTTCCTCATCAAATGAATTTAATCCTGCTATTGTTCTTGTTGGACTTGAAGCAATTGAATCATTATACCATTTTACACCATTTATTTCTTTAACAAATTCTAATCTATGATTAACTCCTGAAAATTTAGATACAGCTCTGATTTGTGAATCAACTGATGCTATTTTACTGGTTGCAACAATTGCAGCACATATATTTTCACAGTTATGTATTCCTCTTAATTTAATATTTTTTGTATTCAGCAAGTGTCTTCTTAATCCATTGTCACATTCTTTTATAATTTTATTATCTAGTATTAGTCCATTATCTAGTTTTTCTTTGCTACTAAAAAATATAACTTTAGATTTGGCTGTTTTTGCAAATTTTTTTGTTATTTCATTATCATAATTTAAAACTAATAAATCATTTTCATTTTGGTATTTAAAAATATTTGCTTTAGCCTGAATATATTCTTCATATGATTTATGTATGTCTAAATGATTTGGAGTAACATTAGTAACCACTGCAATATTAGGACTTACATTTACTGTCATCAACTGAAAACTGCTTAATTCAAGTATTACATAGTCTTCCGGTTTCATAATTGCTATTTTTGTAAATAATGGAATGCCAATATTTCCACCTAGATAGCAATTTAAGTTTTCTTCTTTTAGAATTTCATATATTAATGATGTAGTTGTCGTTTTTCCATCACTTCCTGTTACTCCTATTGTTGTTCCGGGACATAACTCTAAAACTAATTCTATTTCAGATGTAAGTATTGCACCACGCTGTATCTCTTTTTCTATTTCAGGTAAATCCGGCCTACATGAAGGACTTCTAAATATAATATCAAATCCATTTAATTTTGATAAATAATTTTCTCCAAATGAATACTCTATTTTATATTCATAAATTTTATCCAATATTGTATTATCTAATTTACTTGCAGGTTTGTTGTTAAATAGCATTATATTAGATCCTAAATCATGCAAATAATCTATTAAAGGAATATTACTTACTCCTAAACCAATTATTGCTACTCTTTTATTTTTTATATAATTATTAAATTCTTCTAATTTTTTATTTACAAATTTCATATAATCTCTCCTTAATGTAGTTAGTAATATATTTTTTCTTTTCAAATCTTGTTTTACCAGTTGCTTTAATTTTGTAATCATAATATTTGTTATTTTCTTTATTATATATTGAGATATATACTGAATTAATTTCATCACATTTATTGTTAGGATCAATTGTTCCAATCATTCCTGTTATGCCAACTGCAAAATCTGATTTAGCAATATCACAAGATACTTTTGCCATTTCTTTTGATACATTATTGCTGTAAACAGTATATTCTTTTATTGTTTGTTTTGATACTCCAAAATATTCCTTATACTCATTTGAATATGTAATTAATCCTAATTTAAAAACCTCACTCGAGCCATTTATATTTGTTATTTCACTTGCAAAAAATCCACCTGTACAGGATTCCATTGAAGAAATTGTTTTATTTTTGCTTTTTAATAAATTTACCAATTTTTCCATAAATTTCCCTCTTGATATAAAATTATATATAAACTTTTATTTATTTAAAATTATATACCAAAAAATAATATTTAACAATTTTTTAACAGAATATTTTTTTTGATTTTGTAGATAATATAATTGTAAAATAAATTTGGAGGTGCTTTATATTATGGAAAATAACAAAAATAAGCAAAATCAACAAAATAAAAACAATAAGAATAATAACAAAAATGAAAGAATTGATAATAACAATAATCAAGAAAACAGAAACTGTAGATAGTTAAATAAATAGAAGGAAGATAAAGCATCTTCCTTCTATTTATTTATTCTATTTAATTTAAATATTTTTTCAAAAATTTGCCTGTATATGATTTATCATTTTTTACAATTTGTTCAGGCGTTCCCATTCCTATTATTTCTCCGCCATTGTCTCCGCCTTCTGGTCCTAGATCAATTATATAATCTGCTGTTTTTATTAAATCTAAGTTATGCTCTATTACTAGTATAGTATTTCCTGTATCAACTAATCTTTGTAAAATATTAACTAGTCTATGAACATCTGCAATATGAAGTCCTGTAGTAGGTTCATCTAAAATATATAATGTTTTACCTGTTGGTCTTTTTGATAATTCTGTTGCAAGTTTTATTCTTTGTGCTTCTCCTCCTGATAATGTTGTAGATGGTTGTCCGAAGTTTAATATATCCAAGTCCTACATCATATAATGTTTGAATTTTTTGTTTAATTCTTGGAACATTACTAAAAAAGTCTAATGCTTCTTCTACTGTCATATCTAATATGTCAGAAATATTTTTTCCTTTATATTTAACTTCCAAAGTTTCCTTATTATATCTTTTACCTTTACAAACTTCACATGGTACATATACATCTGGTAAAAAATGCATTTCAATTTTTAATACCCCATCACCTTGGCAGGCTTCACATCTCCCACCAGAAACATTAAAGCTAAATCTTCCTTTTTTGTATCCTCTAAGTTTAGCTTCATTAGTTGTAGCAAAAATATCTCTTATTTGATCAAATACTCCTGTATACGTTGCAGGATTAGAACGCGGAGTTCTTCCTATTGGAGATTGATCTATATTTATTATTTTATCAATATTTTCTATTCCTCTAATTTCTTTACATTTTCCACCTTTTTCTGATGCTCTATATAATTTTTTTGCCAAGTTTTTATATAAAACTTCATTCACAAGTGTACTTTTTCCGTGAACCAGATACACCAGTTATGCAAGTAAAAACTCCTAATGGTATTTTCACATCTAAATTTTTTAAATTATTTTCAGAAGCACCTTTAATTTGAATAGAAACCGGCTTTGCCTTTCTTCTTTTTTTTGGCACAGCTATTTTTTTTCTTCCGCTTAAATACTGTCCTGTAATTGATTCTGATACTTTTTTAATTTCTTCTGCTGTTCCGCTGAGCAATTACATTTCCTCCATGTACACCTGGTCCTGGACCTATATCAATTACTTGATCTGCTGCATACATTGTATCTTCATCATGTTCTACCACTATTAATGTATTGCCTAAATCTCTTAATTTTTTTAAAGTTGCAAGTAATTTATCATTATCTCTTTGGTGAAGTCCTATACTTGGTTCATCTAATATATATAATACCCCTGTTAACCCTGAACCTATTTGAGTTGCAAGTCTTATTCTTTGTGCTTCTCCTCCTGATAATGTTCCAGCTGATCTTGAAAGAGTTAAGTATTCAAGTCCAACATCAATTAAAAATTGTAATCTTATATTTATTTCTTTAATAATCTGCTCAGATATTAGGCTTTGAGTTTTTGTAAGTTTTAAATTTGAAATATATTCTCTTATTTTATTTATTGGCATATTAGTTAATTCATATATATTTTTATTTCCTACTTTAACTGATAGACTTTCTTTTTTTAGTCTTGCTCCGTTACATTCATCACAATGACTATTAGTCATATATAACTCATAGAAAGTTCTCATTCCTTGAGATTTTGTTTCTCTATATCTTCTTTCTAATGTAGGTATTACTCCTTCAAATGGAGCAGTAAATTTTCTTATACCTACTGATGATTGATATTCAAAATCTATTTCTTCTTCTCCTGTTCCATATAGTATTTTATTTAAAAAATCTCTTGGAAGTTTTTTAATTGGTACTTTTATATCTACGCCATAATGTTTTCCTATACTTTCAAAATACATTTTCGCCATAGTATCTCCTCTTTTCATGGTGCTTGCCCCAAAAGCTTTTACACCATCATAAAGAGTTTTATTTTTATCTGGAATAATTAAATCTTCATCCATTTTCATTAAATATCCTATACCTGTACATTTTGGACAAGCTCCGAAAGGATTGTTAAATGAAAACATTCTAGGAGTTAATTCCTCAAAACTAATACCACAATTAGGACATGCATAGTTTTGACTAAATAACATTTCTTTGTCTCCAACAATATCAATAAGAACAATATTATTAGCATATTTTAACGCTATTTCCACACTTTCGGTAAGCCTACTTCGTATATCTTCTCTTATCATCAATCTATCTACAATTATTTCTACATTATGCTTCTTTTTTCTATCTATTTGTATGTCGTCAGTAAGCTCAATAATTTGTCCATCTACTCTTGCTCTCACAAATCCTTCTTTTGAAAAATCCTCCAATAATTTTACAAATTCTCCTTTTCTTCCTCTTACTACTGGTGCTAATACTTGTATTTTTGTGCCCTTCTCTAATTGCATAACTGCATCTACTATTTGATCTATTGACTGTTTTTCTATTTTTTTTCCACAATTTGGGCAATATGGTACACCTATTCTTGCATATAAAAGACGAATATAGTCATATATTTCTGTTACCGTTCCAACTGTAGAACGAGGATTTCTTGATGTTGTTTTTTGGTCTATAGATATAGCTGGAGATAATCCCTCTATTGATTCTACATTAGGTTTTTCCATTAAACCTAAAAATTGCCTAGCATAACTAGATAGGCTCTCTACATATCTTCTTTGTCCCTCTGCATATAATGTATCAAATGCAAGAGAAGATTTACCAGATCCTGAAAGTCCCGTTACAACAACTAATTTATCTCTAGGTATTGTTAAATTTATATTTTTAAGGTTATGCTCTTTTGCACCTTTTATTACTATATTATCATTCATTACTTTCCCCTTTTTCAATTAAAATTGAATATTATTATACTATATTTTTATGCATTTGTCATCATTTAAGCAATAAAAATTAGCCATATTTCAGGCTAATTTTGAAATCAGGTTTTCCAAGAATCATGTCCCCAGCCAGTTACATCTTTGTATTCAGCTTCAAGCATTCTAAGTCTTGTTCCTGTAGAGCAATGATAATTACATCTATCAATTGAAGGTGGTGTTTTAGTATTTTTTCTGCATTTTTCACAAATTTTTAACAATTCATCTCTTTTTTCTTCATATTGCTCTTTCCGTGTCCGTGACATATAGTTTACCTTCTTTCAATAATTTATATATTTAAATTATATCAGTTTATGTTAATATTTGCAATACTTAGAAATAAATGTGTAATTAATCTGAGATAATATTACCATAAGAAAATATACCATCTTATTATAATTAAAAGCTATTAATAATCTGTCCGTAAACTCCGCCACCACCCTCTTTTATTTTAAGTTTACCTTCTCTTGCAGCTACAATGTTGCTTGCTATCTTTTCTCCAACAACAGCTTCTATATCATCTTTAGATAATTTATGAATTATGTTCATTTCTGTTCCAAAAGCATCTAATAACTTTTCTATACTTTTCTTTCCAATACCTGGAATAAATGTTAGTGGTACTTGATATACATATTCTGGTCTGTTTTCAGGACTTTTGGTTTCTTTTTTATCTTTTATAGTTTCTATTCTATCATAAACTCCCATAGTTATATTCTTGCTATCACAAGTATCACATAATGTTACTGGTGCTTCTCCTTCTATATTTTTACCACACACTTCGCAATAAGTTCTATGATATTTACCAAGTTTTGGATCCATTCCATAATTTGTAACTACTTTTCTTCCATCTTCATTTTTTAATGCTTTTACTAATTCTTTGAAACTTATATCTTTTACTAATATCTTATTATATTCCCTAGCTATTTTTGGGAGCGAATGGGCATCAGAATTTGTTATAAAGGTTTTTTGTTCTAATTCTGATATTTTATCTGCTAAAAAAGTATCTGAACTTAAACCTAACTCTATGGCTAATATTTTACTGTATTTCTCTTTAAATATTTTTTCTAATCTATCAGTACAATTTCCGTAAAAACTTTTATGTGGTGTAAAGCAATGTGCTGGTATTAATATTCCGTTATATTTTTCCACTATATCTACTAAGTCGTACGCTGAAATATTAGCTCTTTGTGAACTAAGAGTAATATTTTTAATATGTGTACTCATTTCTTTAGAAAAGCCTTTAATATCATCTAAATGTGGAAAAAAGCAAATATTATGAGCACTACCTAAGTGACCATTTAATCCTTCTTCAGATGTTTCAATTTCGCTTCCAAGTATTATACAAACTGTATCTTTATATATAATCCCACCATCTTTTATTTCATAAGCTTCTCCTGTTTTTAAGAAATTTTCAATATCTTCTATTACATACGGCGAAGCACAATCTATAATTCCTACAATATCTATTCCTTTTCTTTCTCTGCATTCTTTTGCTATATTTGCAAAATTTAAACTTTTTGCAGCTGTTATCTTTATTGGTTTATTGTTTTGGCTTCTTCCTATGTGTACATGTAAATCTGCAAAAATTTCATACATATATTATTCCATCCTTTATACAAATTTTAGGTTGCATAAATTGCAACCCATTATTACTATAAATATAACCCAAAATCTTCATTTTTGTTTTCTGCAGGTTTTTCTTTTCGCTCCTTCATCTGTAATGCATATTTATCATAGCTAGTAGTTATATTTCTAATATAGTCTGACATAGTTTGATTACCTGCATCCTTTCCTAATTGAGATAAAACGCTTTTTCTATAAAAATCTATCATGCAATATTTACCTCCTTTGCTATATTTATAAATTCTTTAAAATCATTCAAATAGGCATTATTACAATTTTTTAAGTTTCTGCTCTCTAATAATATCAAAGCTTCTTCTATTGGAAAAGCTATTCTTTCTGGTCTATCTAAAAGCATACCTCCAAATTGATCTGCAAGCTCCAATATATCGCTTTCTTTTTTTCTAGGTATACTATTACTGTATCTATTTTGTTGTTCACATATTATACAAAAATCTTTAGAAAAACCAAGTTTGGCTAAAAAATCTGCTCCTTCCTTTGCATAAGCTTTTATTTTTTCCATATCTTGAGCATTATTTACCTTTTTACATCCACATAATAACATAGCTGTTATTACCTTATTTTTATCTACTTTTATATTCATAGTATCAATAAATAAACTAACGATTAGTGCTTTAAATATTACAGAATTATCAAAAAATATATTTGTCTTTTTCTTTAAATATGACATTATTTCTACTTTTTTACCAAAATCTTTTTCTGATAAAATATATTCTGCAAATGTTTCCATTATTGCCTCCATATACCTTTATTTTTATTTATTATATGTCAAAAGATATTGAATTTTCAACAATGTTACGCAAATGTAATATTAATGTAATTTTTTGGTAATAGATTAAATGTTTTTTATTTCTCCTCTTGCAAGTTCATCACATCTATTATTAAACTTATTATCACTATGCCCTTTTACTTTTATAAATTTCACTTTATGAATTCTCGTTAAATCATAAAGTTCTTGCCATAATTCTTTATTTTTAACAGGTTCTTTTGATGATGTTTTCCAATTATTTTTCATCCAATTATAAATCCATCCATTATTAAATGCATTTACAACATAGCTACTGTCACTATATACTTGCACTTGACACGATCTTTTTAGCTGTTTTAGGGCTTCCAGCACAGCAGTTATTTCCATTATATTATTAGTAGTGTCTTTACTTCTACCACTTATTTCTTTTTTTGCATCATTAAACATTAAAATTGCACCCCATCCTCCAGGTCCTGGATTCCCGTGAACATGCCCCATCTGTGTATATTGTAACTTTATCCATATTTAACTCTCCTTATATTATTACATGAATTGTATTTTTTTAATCTTTATGATATTATATCAACAAATAAATCTATTTTTCAATAATAAGGAGTAAATAATGAGTAAAATATTAGCAATTGTAGCTGAATATAATCCATTTCATAATGGCCATTTATATCATTTACAAAAGTCTAAAAAGATGCTTAATCCCGACTACTCAATTTGTATAATGAGTGGTAACTTTTGTGAACGTGGAGATACTTCAATAATTGACAAGTGGTCTAAAACAGAATCTGCACTTAGATGTGGCTTTGATTTAGTTATTGAACTTCCAGTATTTTATAGTATTTCAAGTGCTGAAAATTTTGCTGAAGGTTCTTTAAAAATACTGGGTGCCTTTGATAATGTTACCCTTTCGTTTGGTACTGAATGTGGTAATTTAGATATTTTAAATAATATTGCAAATGTTTTATACGATGAGCCAAAAGAGTTTTCAACTATATTAACTCATGAATTGTCTAAAGGATTATCATATCCTCAAGCAAGAGAAAATGCTTTATTACTTTATTTAAATGATGTTAGAAAATATGCAAATGTTCTATCAAATCCTAATAATATACTTGGAATTGAATATTTGAAAGCAATAAAGAGATTAAAAAGTAAAGTTACACCTTTTACAATAAAGAGAATTGATTCAGGATACAATAGTTTAAAAATAAAAGATAGACTCGCAAGTGGAACTGCAATCAGAAATTTAATTAAAAATAATGAAGATGTAAAAAAATTAATGCCTACACCATCATTTAATATTCTTTCAGATAATATTTCTCATGGCAAAATAGTAAACGATATTTATGTATTTGAAAAAGAAATAATATATACTCTAAGAAAAATGACTCTTCAAGAAATTTCTAATCTCCAAGATGTCACTGAAGGTCTTGAAAACTCAATTAAACAAGCTGCAAATTCTTGTAATAATTTAGAAGACTTAATAAATTCTATAAAATCAAAAAGATATACACGTTCTAGAATTCAAAGAATTTTACTTTACTCTATTTTAAATATAACTAAAAAAGATATTCAAGATTCATATAAATTAAAACCTTATATTAGAATATTAGGAGTAAGTAAGCATGGCAAATCTTTATTATCACAAATAAGCAATTCTAAATCAAAATATACTGTTGTAACATCTGTTAAAAAATTTATGGATAGCAATAATAATAAAATATTAAGAAATATGATGGAAAAGGATATACTTGCATCCAATATATATACTTTGGGTTACGAATATGATTCAAAATCAAATTTAGATTATACTAAAAAATTAGTAATATATTAATGAAAAGTACAGACTCACTTTTGTAATATTTTTCACAAACTTAGTCTGTACTTTTTATTTCTACTCATCCCAATTATGATATACATCCATAACATCATCTAAATCCTCTAAGTTGTCTATTAATTTTTGCATCCTTTCACTTGTTTTTTCGTCTAATTCTATATATGTTGTTGGAAGCATTTGTATTTCTGCTTGCTCAAATTCTATATTTTCTTTTTCTAATGCTTCTCTAACTGTTGTAAAGTCTGCTGGATCGGTTGTAATCTCATAACATTCTTCTTCTGATTGGAAATCTTCTGCTCCATTATCTATTGCTAATAACATTAATTCGTCTTCAGATAATTTCGTTTTTGTTTTATCTATTACAATTATACCTTTTTTATTAAACAAATATGATACACAACCATTTGTTCCTAAGTTTCCACCTGCCTTATCAAAAACATGTCTTAAGTCTGCAGCTGTTCTATTTTTATTGTCTGTTGATGCATTTACAATTACTGCAACTCCATTTGGTCCATATCCTTCATATGTAATTTCTTCATAATTTTCATTGCTTGATGAAGCTTTTTTTATTGCATTATTTATTGTGTCATTTGGCATATTTGCTGCTTTACATTTTGCTATAACAGACTTTAATTTTGAATTTCCTGCAGGTTCTGGTCCTCCTTCTTTTACTGCTATTAATAATTCTCTTCCTAATTTCGTGAATATTTTTCCTCTAGCTGCATCTGCTTTTCCTTTTTTAGCTTGTATATTATGCCATTTGCTATGTCCTGACATACTATAACACCTTCCTCGTATTATATATTTATAGTATTTAAAGTCCACTATATAAGACTTATGATATACTTATCTAAGATACTGT
>CANRDJ010000016.1 GCA_947629355.1 uncultured Clostridia bacterium | reverse complement strand
TGCCTCGTTTTAAAAAAATTATTATATTTTTTATAGAAACGAATAAAATTTATTGTTGGAGGATTTATGATTAATTTGTGTATAGGTGTCTTAATTGGTGCAGGTGCAATACTTCCTGGAATTAGCGCTGGAGTTTTTCTATGCTGTTTTGGCTTATATGAAAAAATTATTAATTGCATTTTACATTTTTTTAATGATATAAAAAATAATTTGAAATTTATTTTACCAATTGCTACTGGTACTCTTATTGGCATTTTTATTTTTGGCAATCTGCTTAAAATAGTTTTTGATAAATTTTATATGGAAACTTCTTTTGCCTTTATTGGTCTAATTTTAGGTAGTTTAAAGTTAGTGATAAAACAAGCAAATATTAAAAAAATAACATTAGCTCATATACTTTGCACATTTGTTACTCTTTCTTTTAGTATTTATCTTGTTGCTTTAGAAAATTCATTAAATATATCATCATATATAAATTCTAACTCTTATTTAATTCTTGCAGGAGCTTTAATGTCTGCAGGAATAGTAATTCCTGGTATTAGTAAAACTGTAATACTTATGATTTTCGGTCTATATGAAATATACTTATCTGCAATTTCTACTTTAAATTTGTCTATTCTTTTTCCAATTGGAATTGGACTTTTAATTGGTGGAACTTTGTTTTTATTTTTAATTAATTTTTTATTTAAGTTTGTAAAATCATATACATATTTTGGAATTATTGGCTTCATTATTGGCTCTATATTTGTGATTTATCCTGGTTTTACATTTGATATTCATGGACTTATTTCAATAATATTGATTATTACATCTTTTATAGTTGGATTTATGCTTTCTAATTTACAAAACGAATAAATAAGGGACAGTCCCTAGAATTTTCTTTCAAAATTCAGGACAGTCCCCCCTATTCTTATTCAAATTTATCTACTACCTCTATTTTATTTCCTCTTATAAATTCAGGAGCTGTCATTTTTTTAGCATTTTCTCCTTGCATTTCTAATACAAGTAATATTCCTTGTTTTGTCATTATATATATTCCCTCTTTTTTATCTACATATAAAATAGTTCCAGGCTCTATATCAGAAAATCTATATTCATAGCCTTTAAATTCTTGATATTTTTCTATGAATTCATCCTTTGTTAATGTATCTACTTTCCAAAACTTTATCTTTTTACCATTAAGAATGCTATATGCACCCATTATTGGATTTAATCCTCTTACTAAGTTTTTAATTTCTTTTGCCGTTTTATTTTCCCAATTTATTTTTGCTATTTCTTTATTCAGCATTGGTGCAATACTAAAGTTATCCCCTTGTTTTTCTCTTGGTGATGTTCCATTTTCAATTTGTTCTAATGTTTTTACTAAAAGTTTTGCTCCTATTTTAGATAGTCTATTCCATAGTTCTCCTGAAGTTTCATTATCTTCTATTATAACTTCTTCTTTTAAAATTATATCTCCTGCATCCATTTCTTCATCTAAATACATCGTTGTTACACCTGTTTTTTTATCTCCATTAAGAATTGCCCATTGTATTGGTGCAGATCCTCTATATTTAGGAAGTAATGATGGATGAACATTTATACAACCATATTTTGGAATGCTTAGTATTTCTTTCGGAAGTATTCTTCCATATGCTACAACACATATAATATCTGGATTCATATTTTTTATTTTTTCTATGATTTCAATATTTCCTCTTAATCTATCTGGTTGAAGCACTTCTATTTTTTTTGAAATAGCATATTCTTTTACTTCGTTATACACAAGTTTCATACCTCTTCCTTTTGGTTTATCTGGAACTGTTATAACTGATAAAATTTCATGGCCTTTTTCATATATTGCTTTTAAAGAATCTCTTGCAAAGTCTGGTGTTCCCATAAATATTATTTTCAAAGAAATTCCTCCCTTTTATTTTTTTCTATCTTCTTTCTTTTCATTTGTCTGTTCTGCTGTAATTATTTCTAAAGTTCCTGGTATTATTTTGTCAACAAAAACTTCTCCATTTAGATGATCTACTTCATGGCATATTGCTTGTGCAAGTAAGTCTTTTGCTTTAATCTCTATTTGCTCCCCTTTTTCGTTTAACGCTCTTGCTATAACTTCTTTTGGTCTTACTATTTTTGCAAATTTGTTTGGGAAACTAAGGCATCCTTCTTCTACTGTTTGTTCTCCTTTTGTTTTTATTATTTCTGGATTTATTAATATATATGGCTCTACTCCTTCTTCATATATATCTATAACTACTATCCTTTTTAAAACTCCTACCTGTACTGCAGCAAGGCCTACTCCATTTAATTTGTGCATTGTTTCTAGCATATCTTGTATTAATTCTAGTACTTTTTCATCAATATTTTCAACTTCTCTTGATTTCTTTTTTAATATTTCGTCTCCTTCTTCTCTTATTATTCTAATTGCCATATCTTTCCCCCTAATTCATATTGTTTGGATTAATATCTGCCACTACTCTTGTATTTTTAAATTTTAGTTTGTAATATTCTTCTAATGTAGTATTTACTAAATTTACAATTGCATTATTTAAATTGCATTTTGCAATTATTCTCCATCTATATTTATTCTTTATTTTACTTATTGGAGATACCACTGGTCTATATATCTCTAATATTGTGTTGTATTTTTTGCAATTATTCTTTAATATACAATATATTTTTTTTGATGCTTGTTCTACTTCTTCTTTATTGCTGGAACTTATACTAAACATTATTATATCGCAAAATGGTGGATATTTCAATTGTTTTCTAAGTTCTATTTCTGTATTATAAAACTCATCATAGTTTTGTTTTTTTGCACATTCTATTACAAAATTTTTGGGATTATATGTTTGTACAATTACTCGTCCTTCTTTTTCTCTTCCTGCCCTTCCTGCTACTTGTGTAAGTATATCAAATGTTCTTTCATTTGCTCTATAATCTTCAATATTTAAATTGCTATCAGCAGCTATTACTCCTACTAATGTAACATTTGGAAAATGATGTCCTTTTACAACCATTTGTGTTCCTATTAATATATCAATATTATTACTTTTAAACTTATTTAGTATTTCTTCATGAGAATTTTTCTTACTTACAGTATCTATATCCATTCTTATTGTACTTGCATTTGGAAACAACTTTTGTATTTCATTTTGTAATTTTTCTGTTCCTGTCCCAAAATATTTTATATTTTTACTTTTGCAACTAGGACAAATTTGTAAATTCTTAATTTCATAGCCACAGTAGTGACATTTTAGTTTATTAGAATATTCATGATATGTTAAACTTATGTTACATCTTTTACATTTAACAGTATAACCACAATCCCTACACATTACAAATGTTGAAAAACCTCTTCTATTTAAAAATAATATTGTTTGTTCCTTATTATTTAAATTTTTTTCTATTTCATCATATAGCTTATTACTTATTATTGACCTGTTGCCATTTGCAAGTTCTTGTCTTAAATCTACTATATTTACTTCTGGCAAAGAAGATTTATTTGCTCTTTTAGTAAGTGTTATTAATTCTATTTTCCCTGTTTTAGCTTTTGCAAATGTATTTATAGAAGGTGTAGCACTTCCTAGTACTAATGGAATATTATTTTGTTTTGCAATAAACTTTGCAATTTCTTTTGCATTGTATCTAGGTGACATTTCAGACTTATACGATGAATCATGTTCTTCATCAATTATTATTATTCCCAAATTATTGATTGGTGCAAATATTGCAGACCTTGCTCCTATTACAATTTTTACTTTGTTTTGCTTTATTTTTTGCCACTCATCATATCTTTCTCCAACTGAGAGTTTACTATGAAGTACTGCAATACAATCTCCAAATCGTGCTAAAAATCTATCTACCATTTGTGGAGTAAGTGATATTTCTGGAACTAATACAACTGCTGTTTTATCTTGTTTTATTACATTTTCTATTAATTGTAAATATATTTCTGTTTTTCCGTGAGCCTGTTACACCATATATCAAAAATTCCTTATACCTACTACTACTTATTTTGTCATATGCATATTGCTGTTCTTCAGTTAATTTAAGTTTTTTATCTTTCTTTATATCTTTATGTGCAAAAGGATTCCTATCTATTTTTTCTTCTATTATTTCAATATATCCTTTTTTTTCTAAAGTTTTTATTATACTCCTTGACGTATCTGTTAATAACTCTAAATCTAAAATATGTATTCCTTCATTTTCAAATAAAAAAGTAAGTATTCTTTTTTGTTTTTCTGATTTAATTATTCCTTCTTCTATATGAAATTCTATTTCTTCTATATCTTTTTTTAAGTATACAAAATTTGCTTTCTTATCTTTTACTCTATTATTAATATTTTTAGTAGTATTTCCTGGTGGAAGCATCAATCTTATGCAATCTGATATATTGCAAAAATATCTTCTAGCCATAATTTTCGCAAGATTTATATTTTTTTCAGTTAATATATTATCTTCTAATTTTATAATCTCTTTGTTGGCAAATTTTGAGGTTTGTTTTAATCCAATAACAAATCCTTCTTCTTGCTTCGTTTTACCAAAAGGCACAAAAATTCTAGACCCTATTTTTATGTCATTTGAAATAGAGTCTGGAATTATATAGTCATAAGTTTTATTTAGTTCTTTTGCTATTGTGTTTATTATTACTTCTGCTATCATTTTTCCACCTTTCATAATAAGTATATCAAAAATGTTGATTATTAACAAGAAGTGGCTAATTTTATTTTAACAAAGGGGCTTAGATATATCATTGTAATTTTCAATCATATATTTAAACCCCTTTATTTATTTATTTTGAACTATAAGATTTTAACTAATTATTTATTAATTATTTTTTATGAATTTCATTTGGTCTTCTAAAACTGATATTCTTATTGAATCTTCTTCTACTTTTGAACTCAAATATGAATTTTTTTCATCATAGTCTTTGTGCCTTTGTAAGTGAAGGTCAAAAGCTTCAAGTAATGCTGGAAATTCTGTCATAACTTTGTGCTCTATTAATATAACAGAACTAGTCAATGTTTCTATTTTAGTATTTATACTAGCTATTGTATCATTTGTTGTAATTTCTAATATATCTATTCTGTCATTCATTCTAGATTCTAATTCATCTATTTTGTTATTCATTTTAGATTCTAATTCATCTATTTTGTTATTCATTTTAGATTCTAATACATCTATTTTATTATCTAGTTTTTTAAAATTATTTTGTGAAATATCAATGAATTCTAAAACTTTCTGTTCAAATTCTTTAGACATAATTTACCTCCTTTCTGTATTTTTTGTCAAAAAGATAGACTAGAGTTGTATACTTAGTCTATCACCTATATATATAATTGTCAATAATTATTTACATTTTTTGGAATCTATTTTAGATTATATTCATTCTTTATAATAGTCATTATTATTTGTACAGTCTTCTCTAAATCATCATTTTTTATAACATAATCATATATTCCTATTTTAGATTCTTCATAATCAAATCTATTAAGTCTTAGTTCTATTTCTTTAATGCTTGCTTTTTCTATTCTATTTTCTAATCTTCTTCTTAGTTCATCTTTTGGAACTCTTAAAAATATTGTTACTATTTTAATATCATCTTTTAATAATTTTAGTAGATTTTCGGTTCCATTAACTTCTATATCTTTTACAATAATCTTTCCATTTTCTATTTTCTCATTTAGTATCTTCTTTGAAGTCCCATAATAATGTTCGTGATGAACAGAATACTCGTAAAATTCCCCATCTTTAATTTTTTGTTCAAATTCTTCAGTAGTTACAAAATTATATACGCCTCCATCTGTCTCTCCAGGTCTAGGTAATCTATCAGTATATGAAGGCATTGTTGTTACATTATCCATTCTTTTTAATAATTCTTTTTTTATTGTGTCTTTTCCTGCTCCTGATACTCCAGATAATAGTACTAGCATTTTACCACCTTTCCTTCTGCAATTTCATTTGCAGCAAGTGTAACTGATGATTTTTCATCTACTCTAGTAAGTGGTGTACTTCCTGCAGCTATTTGTCTTGCTCTTTTTGAAGTAACAATTACTAATTCAAATCTGTTATTGAATATTTCTAATAAATCTGTAACAGTAGGTTTTATAATCATATTTATCATACTCCTTTTTATTTTATTATTGTATAGAAAAAATCTGCTTTTATCTCTACTATATATAGAATTTCTTCATATACAACAATGTTAATTTACTTATACTTGCCCAAATTTAAGGCATTTGGGCATCTGTACGTTGAAATCTTTGATTTGGCTAACGTCCAATTATCTTATTCTTCTACTTCTTCTTTGCTAGCATCTTTGTCTAATCTTGATGCAACTGTTTCTGGTTGTACAGCTGAAAGTATTACATGCCCTGAATCCATTATTATTACTGCTCTTGTTCTTCTTCCACAAGTCGCATCAACTGCCATCTTAGAGTCTTTTGCCTCTTGCACCAATCTTTTTATTGGTGCAGATTCAGGACTCACAATAGTTATAACCCTATTTGCAGAAACAATATTTCCAAATCCTATATTTATTAATTGCATTTTTTCCTCCTTTATCTAAATGTATAGGGACATATCTTAGTAATAGGCATTTCTAATAGATTGAAGTATGTCCCTACTGTGAATTACTGATATTAGTATTTTAGTTTTTATTATTTTATTCTACATTCTGAATTTGTTCTCTTATATTTTCTAGTTCTGTTTTTATATCCACAACTAAATTTGTTATTTCCAGATTATTTGCTTTTGAACCTATTGTATTCGTCTCTCTATTCATTTCTTGAACTAAAAAATCTAATTTTTTACCAACTGCTATATTCTCATTTGTTAAATTCAAAAATTGAGATATATGGCTTTTAAGTCTCGTTATTTCTTCTTCAACAGAACATTTATCAGAATAAATAACAACTTCTTGTGCAAGTCTTGTTTCATCTACAACATCAGTTTTTAATAATTCTTTTATTCTTTTTTCTAATTTTACTATATATTCTTCTACAAGTCCAGTAGAAATATTAGAAATCTTTACAATTTTATCTGAAATTAATTTTATCCTATTTTCTAAATCTAATTTTATTTTATTTCCTTCTTCTTGTCTCATATCTATAAAACTTTTAATTGCTCCATTTAATGCAATCATTAGCTCTTTTTCTATTATTTCTTCTGAATCCTCTTCTATTTTTATATTTAATACGTCTGGAAATTTAGAAATATCCATTATATTAATATTATCAATAATCTCTGTTTCTTTTGATAATTTCCTTAGTTCATCTATATATTTTTTTGCTATATTAGTATTTAATTTAATATTTTTACCTAAATCGCTATTATTATTAAATGTTATATATAAATCAACTTTTCCTCTAGATACTGATCTTAGTATTTCCCTTTTTATTTTTTCTTCTAAATAGCTTAAACTCCTCGGCATTTTTATATTAATATCACTAAAGCGATTATTAACTGACTTTATTTCAATTAAATATTCTCTTCCCTCATTTTCATATATATTTCTTCCAAATCCCGTCATACTTTTAATCATTGTCTATACCACCTTTCTTGGTCTTCCCCTTTTTTTAGGTGTCTCTGCTTCTTTTGGCTCGTTTTTATTAACTTTTGTTTCTGTTTTTTTAGGTCTTCCTCTTTTTTTAGGTGTAGTATTTTCTTTTTTACTTTCTCTAACAGCTTTATCTGAGTTCTCCTTTTTAGGTCTTCCCCTCTTTTTAGAAGTATCTACCTTTATTTCTTCTTTCCCAACTTTTTTATCTTGAACTTTTGCATTTTTCTTACCTGTATTTTTGTATTCAGATTTAGCCTCTTCCTCAACTTCTTCTAACTCTTCTTTAGTAATTCTTTTGATTTCTTCTTTTTTCACTATTTCTTTTACATCACTTATGCCATTCATGTATTTAGTCCTTATTTTTGTAGATATATATATTGATTTTAAAATATAATAAGCAGCAATATATATACTTGCCATCAAATAATATTTTTTGTAAGTTTCATTTAGTTCAAATATTATATATGGTAAAAACAATGTAAATATAGCTACTATCAAAGATTCTATACCATACATAGCTAGGTTCCCACTATCTTTTCTATATGCAATTTCAAATAAAACTATAGAAATTCCCAAAAATAAAAGACTAAAAATATTTAAATCTATTGTTCTAACATTTTTTATAGCTCCGTTTGCTTCCTAAAACTATAAAGATAAAATAAGTTATTATTACTGTAGATACAACTATATTAGTAAATACTTCTTTTTTTATTTTATCTTTTATTTCATATGGTAATTTGGTTTTTTCATCTATCTCTTTTTCTATTTTTGCAATTGCACTCTTCTTCATTAAATAATTCCTCCTAAGTCTCCTAATTCATACATTATTATACTTGTTAAAACAAATGCTACTGTTTCTGTTCTTAAAATTCTTTTTCCTAATGTTATAACTTTCGCACCATTTTCTTTTAAATAATCCACTTCTTCTTTATCTAATCCGCCTTCTGGTCCTATAATAATTGCAATCTTTAAATCTTTACTTTTTGTGTTTTTTAATTTTAATAGTTCATTTTTTAATGTATTTATTTGTTCATTTTCATATGCTAGTAATACTATATCATAATCACAAATTAAATTACAAATATTTTTGATATTTATTACATCATTGATTTTAGGAATTATATCTCTGCCACATTGTTTTGCTGCTACTTCTGATATCTTTTGCCATCTTTCAATCTTTCTTTGTTTTACTTTTTCATCTATTTTTACAACACATCTTTTCATCTCTACAGGAGTTATTTCGCACACTCCTAGTTCTATGCATTTTTGTATTATTAACTCCATTTTATCTGATTTAGGAATCCCTTGAAAAACATTTATATGTATATTTGACTCAGTCTCAGAATCTATTTCATTAAATATATTACATTCTATTATTTGATTATTTAATTTCGATATTCCACATATGTAATTTACACCTGTATCTAAATTACACACTTGTATATCATCATCTACATTTAGCCTTAAAACATTTTTTATATGATTCACATCTTTTCCTAATATTATAACTTTATTATCATTTATTTGATTATTTTTTACAAAAAATTTTGACATACTCTTTTCCTCTTAATAATGAATTATAACACAACTTAATCACTTAGTAAACTTGAAATAGTTGTATTTTATTAATTTTTATGCTAAAATATATTTAATATTATTTTTGGAGGTGTAATTATGTTTGCAAAAAGAGATTACTGTCGGTATTGTGGATCAGAATGTCATAATTTTAAATTAGACAAAGAAAGTCCTAACAAATCATTTTGTAAAAAAACCGATAATACCATCTCAAAAACAACACCAAAAGGTGGCAATGTAAAAGCCCCTGCTTGGTGCCCAAAAAGGCACCCAAAAAAGAAGCATTGATTTATAAAGTAGGAACAGTTATTATTTTAACTGTTCCTACTTGTTTACTTTACCCAAATATTCCTCTTTTCTTTACTGGTGGTTGTTCATTCATTGTTCTAGCAAGTTTATTTAATAAATCTCTTTGCTCTGCAGTTAATTTTTTTGGTGTTTGTACCACAACTGTAAAAATAAAGTCTCCATTCCAATTTCCATTTACTGATTTGAATCCTTTGTTTTTTATTGTAAATTTACTTCCTGTTTGTGTTCCTTCTGGAATCTTATAATTCTCTTGTTTTCCATCTACCATTGGTATTTTTAGGTCTGCTCCAAGTGTTGCCTGTGTAAATGTAATTGGAATTTGACAGACTACATTATCACCATTTCTTGAAAAAATACTATGTTTTTTTATTCCAACAACAATATATAAATCTCCTTTTGGTCCACCTTTTTCTCCTGGCTCTCCTTCTCCTCTTAATACTACAGTTTGATTATCTGATATACCAGCTGGTATTTTTACTTTTATTTTTACTGGTTTTCTTATTTTACCTCTTCCGTCTACAATCTGAACATTTTTCTTTTATTACTTTTCCCTCACCATTACAATTTGGACAAGTTTTTGTTGTTTGCATTTGCCCCAATATTGTAGATACTGTTTGCTTTATTGTACCTGTTCCATTACAAGCTTTGCAAGTCTCTACTGTAGTTCCAGGCTTTGCTTTTGTTCCATGACATGTAGGACATTCTTCTTCCCTCGATATTGATATTTCCTTTTCTACTCCTAAATAAGATTCTTCAAAAGTAATATTCATACTGTATTTTAAATCTCTTCCCTTTTTTGGCCCTGTTTTTTGTCTTGCTCCTCTTCCTCCAAAGCCTCCTCCAAAGAATGAAGAAAATATATCTCCTATATCCCCAAAATCGGAAAATCCATCGAAACCTGATGTTGAATATGAATAATATCCACCTCCAGGTCCTCCTCCACCAAATCCTTGTGGTCCGTCATGTCCAAATTGGTCATACATTCTTCTCTTTTGAGGATCAGATAAATTTTCATAAGCTTCTGAAACTTCCTTAAACTTTTCTTCTGCCTCTTTTTTATTATCTGGATTAGCATCTGGATGATATTTTTTTGCAAGTTTTCTATATGCCTTTTTTAGTTCTTCATCAGTTGCTGTTTTACTTACTCCTAAAACTTCATAATAGTCTCTTTTATTAGCCATTTATTTCTCCTCCAATGTATTTTTAATTATATCTATAATATGCAAATATTACACATATAATTAAAAATTCTTCGCCTATTCATATTGTAGGGGCAGATTCATATCTGCCCACTATTGTGCGGGCGGAAATAAATTCCGCCCCTACATTGTCTTTAGCATTAATTTAAAATGAATTGAAAACTTTCATTCATTTTATTTGTTGCTTCCGTCATCTTCTACCTTATAATCAGCATCATAAACGTTACCATTGTTGTTTGTTCCTGCATCTGTATTTTGTCCTTCGGCTCCAGTTGTTCCTTCAGCATTATTTGCTGCAGTTTGTTTATACAATTGTTCTGATATTTGATAGAATACTGTAGTTAATTTTTCTGTAGCCTCTTTAATCGTATCTACATTATTTGTCTCTAATGCTTTTTTTACATTTTCAATTTCTGCTTCAACTTTAGCTTTTTCTTCACCACTTACTTTGTCTCCTAAATCATCTAATGTTTTTTGGCTACTATATACTAAACTTTCAGCATTATTTTTAACTTCAACTTCTTCTTTTTTCTTTTTATCTTCATTTGCATGTGCCTCTGCATCTTTTACAGCTTTTTGTATATCATCTTCTGAAAGATTTGTACTTGCTGTTATAGAAACATTTTGCTCGTTTCCTGTTGCCATATCTTTTGCAGATACGTGAACTATACCATTTGCGTCAATATCAAATGTAACTTCTATTTGTGGTATTCCTCTTGGTGCTGCTGGTATTCCTGTTAATTGGAATCTCCCAAGTGTTTTGTTATATGCTGCCATTTCACGTTCACCTTGTAAAACATGAACTTCAACACTTGTTTGACCATCTGCAGCTGTTGAGAATACTTGTGATTTTTTTGTTGGTATTGTTGTATTTCTTTCTATTAATTTAGTAAATACACCACCATATGTTTCAATACCTAGAGACAAAGGTGTTACATCTAATAATACTAAATCTTTAACATCTCCAGAAAGAACTCCACCTTGAATTGCTGCACCAATTGCAACGCATTCATCAGGATTTATTCCTTTATTTGGTTCTTTATTTGTTATCTTTTTAACAGCTTCTTGAACTGCTGGAACTCTTGTAGATCCACCAACTAACAATACTTGATCAATTTTATCTGCTGTTAATCCTGCATCTTTTAAAGCTTGATTTACAGGACCTGTTGTAGCATCTATTAAATCACTAATTAATTCTTCAAATTTAGCTCTTGTTAAAGTTACATCTAAATGCTTTGGTCCTGAAGCGTCTGCTGTTATAAATGGCAAGTTTATATTTGTTTGACCAACACCAGATAATTCTATTTTAGCCTTTTCTGCTGCTTCTTTTAATCTTTGCATAGCCATTTTATCTGTTGATAAATCTATACCTTGTTCTTTTTTGAATTCTTCTACTAAATATTTCATTATTCTTTCATCAAAGTCATCTCCACCAAGTTTATTATTACCACTTGTTGCTAAAACTTCGAATACTCCATCACCAATATCTAATATAGATACATCAAATGTTCCTCCACCTAAATCATATACCATAATTTTTTGGTCATTTTCTTCCTTGTCCATACCATATGCTAAAGCTGCTGCTGTTGGTTCATTTATAATTCTTAAAACATTTAATCCTGCTATTTTACCAGCATCCTTAGTTGCTTGTCTTTGACTATCACTAAAATATGCTGGAACTGTTATAACAGCTTCTGTAACTTTTTGCCCTAAATAATTTTCTGCATCTGATTTTAACTTTTGAAGAATCATAGCTGAAATTTCTTGTGGTGTAAATTCATCTCCTTCTATTTTAATTTTTTTGTCTGTTCCCATATCTCTTTTTATTGAAATAACTGTATGGTCTGGATTAGTAACTGCTTGACGTTTTGCAATTTGTCCTACTAATCTTTCACCATTTTTTGAAAATGCAACTACTGATGGAGTTGTTCTATTCCCTTCTGGGTTTGGAATTACAACTGGTTCTCCACCTTCCATAACTGCAACACATGAATTTGTTGTACCTAAATCGATACCAATAATTTTTGACATAAATGTCATCCTCCTTTGAAAAATTTATTTATATTTTTTAAAATTAATAACAATTATTTATAGGAGCCGTCGCCTACGGCGACCCGTTATTTTACTTTTTTCGGGACGCCCTGGAGTGCGTCCCCTACAATATCTAAATTAATTTATGAACGTTTTAACAACGCAAGGCGAAGTTTTTCATATTAATTAGCAACTACTACCATAGAATGACGAATAACCCTTGTTCCTATTTTATATCCTTTTCTAAATTCCTCTTTTATTTCTTTTTCACCTAAAGAATCATCTTGCACACTACTTACTGCTTCATGTACTTCAGGATCAAAAGTTTTTCCTACAGCTTCAATTGTTTCTACTCCTAACGATTTAAATGTATCCATGAATTGTTTTAATACGAGTTCCACACCTTGCTTATATCCTTCATCTTCTGTTTTTACTTGAACTGCTTTTTCTAAATTATCTATTATTGGTAAAAAAGATGAAATTATATCTGCTAGAAGTGAATTGTATAACATTTCTCTTTCTTTACTACTTCTTTTTTTATAATTTTCAAATTCTGCCATTATCCTTTTTAACCTATCTGTTGTTTCTTCTAATTCTTGTTTAGTTTTAGATAATTCATCATTTTTTGTTGGTTTTAATTCTTCTTTCTCATTTTCATTTTCTTCTAATTTTTCTTTTTCTTGTAAATTTTCTTTTTTTTCTTCTGACATTTTATCCTCCTTTACAATGTTGAGGGACAAACCTCGCTCAATTATATTCCTCATGGACTGAAAAATATCCCTCATCTTATGTTTCATGGGGACACTACCTAGAATTTTCATTTTATGAAAATTTAGGACAGTTCCTTGTCCTCTCCATTTAATCTTTTACTTATATATTTCATTATGGAAATTACTTTTGAATAATCCATTCTTTTTGGCCCTATAATTCCAATAGTTCCTAAATCTTTTCCACCTACTGTATGTTTAAAAGTAACTATGCTTAAATCTTTAAGCTCTTCTTTTTCGTTTTCTTCTCCGATATATACATTTATATCTTTAGCAAATCCTGAATTTAAAACTTCAAGCATTTCTTCTTTTGTATCTAATATACTTAAAAAATTCCTAGCAGTATCAATTTTTTTGAACTCTGGAAAATCAAATACATTGTTTGCACCTTTCAAATATATTTTATCTGATTCTTCAATTGCTTTATTCATTTGTTGGATTATTGGTTTTATAACATTAACTTGGTCGCTCATTGTAGATAAAATATACTCTTCCATAGGTTTATCTATTTTTTCTAATGGCTTACCTCTTAATTTATTATTAAAAGTATAATTTAGTCCATCTACTTGATTTTGACTTATGTCCTCATCATACTTGATTATTGTTTCTTTTATAGCACCATTTTCTGTAAGTATAACTGCCATTAACATTCTTTCGCCTAAAAGTATAAACTTTATATCTTTTATTAAATTGTTATTTGAATTTGGTCCAATTGCAACTGTAGCATAATGAGTTATATCAGAAATAGTATTTGTTGTAATTTTTGTCAAATCCTCTATTTCATTTACTTTAGTTTCTAATTGTGTTTTTATATACTGTATCTCTTCTAAACTTATATTCTCATCATTTAAAAGTTCATCTACATAGAATCTATATCCTTTAACTGAAGGTATTCTACCAGCTGAGGTGTGTGGCTTTTCTAGATACCCTTCATTTTCAAGTTCTGCCATATCATTTCTTATTGTTGCACTACTAAATCCTAAATCATATTTTTCCACTATTGTTCCACTACTTACTGGTTCCGCAGTACTTATATATTCTTCAATCACAGCTTGCAAAACCTGTTTTTTTCTATCATCTAACAATAATTTTCACCTCGCATTTAGCAGTCTTTATTAACAACTGCTAATATATTATACCCATTTTTAGCAATTGTCAATACAGATTACTAAAAAAAATGAGCAAAAGGAGTCTATTCCCTTTTTGCTCAATTTTCATATAAATTCTTCCCATACCAAATTTGCAAGGTCTATTCCTTTATCAGTTAGTTTTATATTGTCTTCATCTATTTCAATTAAATTGTTTTTTACTAATTTATTAAGAACTTCTCTATATAAATAAATTGGATTACATGCAAATTTATTTTTAAATTCTGATATTTTTACTCCCTCTATTTTTCTTAGTCCAAGTAGCATATACTCATTCATTGTATCTTCTTTTTCTTGTTTTTCATGCATTATTTTACTATTTTCAGGCCAGTCGAAATATTCGTCAAAATCAATTGTATTAGAATATCTTTTATTATTAAAATATGAATGTGCTCCGAGTCCAAATCCAATATATTCTTCTTGATTCCAACATGCTACATTATGTTTTGATTCATATCCTGACTTTGCAAAATTTGATATTTCATAATGAATATATCCGTTATTTTCTAATTCTTTTTTTACTTTCCAATACATTTTTCTTTCTTCGTCTTCAGATGGCAAATATAATTCATCTTTTTTTAATTTTTCTTCTATTTTAGTACCTTCTTCTACAATTAGTGAATAAACAGAGATATGTTCTGGTTTTAATTCTATTACTCTTTCTAAATCTTTTTCTACATCATTTAATCTTTGAACAGGCAAGCCTATCATCAAATCTACATTTATATTTTTAAATCCAATATCTCTTGCCAAATTATATCCATTTACAAAACTAGAATAGCTATGGATTCTACCTACAAGTCTAAGTAAATCGCCTTTTGTACTTTGAAGTCCAAAACTTATTCTATTTATTCCTGCATCAAAATAATCTTTTAATTTTTGTTCATCTATTGTTCCAGGATTTACTTCTATAGTTATTTCTGCATTTTCTAAAATATTGAATTTATTTTTTATTAACTGTAATATCTCTACAATATATTTACTATCTATAAAAGATGGAGTTCCACCTCCAAAATATATTGTTTTTACTATAAATTCATTGTTATTAATTTCTGTTTTATCTATTTCTTGTTTCAATGCTTTTATATAATTATCTATTAAAAATGTTGCACCAGAAAACGATAAAAAGTCACAATAATGACATTTTCTCTTGCAAAATGGTATATGTACGTATATTCCTAATTCTTTCATATTTTTCCTTTCTATTTCTATTGGTGAAAAAGGGGCCAGGCCCCTTTTTCACCATAATCTCTTACTTCTCATTGGCTATTTTAGATATTTTTTCTAGTCTATGACTTACCCCTGATTTTCCTATTGGTTTTGAAAGCATCTTACCTAGTTCTTCGTATGTTAAATCTGGATTTTCTAATCTTAAATTTGCTAGTTCTTTTAAAGTATCTGGTAATGTTTCAAACTTTTTATTTTCCTTTAGTTTTTTTATATCTTCTATTTGTTTTACTGCTGCATTAATTGTTTTATTTAAATTTGCAGTTTCACAATTTACTAATCTGTTTACATTATTTCTAGTATCTTTTATTACTCTTATTTCTTCAAATTTAAGTACTGCTTTTGTAGCTCCTATAAGGGCTAAAAACGAAGATATTTCTTCTCCGTCTTTTAGATATAACATATAATCTGATCCTTTTTTTGTTTCTTTTATATCTATACCAAAATTCGAAATTATTTCTTTTACTTGTTCTTCTTTCTTTTTTGATTTAAAAAGAATTTCTAAATGATACTCTTTATTAGGATCGTTTATAAATCCTTTTTTTATAAATGACTCCCTTACGAGCAATCTTGAAAGTTGCTCATCTTGTGGTAAATTACTATTATTATCCCACATTTTAAGTTCTAATAATTCTTCTCTTACTTCTGAAGAAAATGACATTTCAATTCTCCTTTTTCTTGAATCTATTTCTATATTCCATTATTTGTTCTAATTCTACTTTTCCTACTTTAAATAAAATATCTTTTTCGCGTATTCTATACATTGCATCTGTTTTTACAATACTATCTTTGTTTAAATTATTAATCTTATCTTTTTTTAATAATACATTAGCACTATATTTTAACTTTTTTAAATTTGAAGATATTAGCATCGATAAATATTCTATTGGAATTAATAAATTGTTTTCTTCAATAATAACAAATAGATGATCTTTTCCTTCTTTACCATTTTGATATTTATATTTCCTTACAAAAACTATATCTCCTATTGAATATTATTATATTCTTCTGATTCTTCTTTAACATAGTAATACGCATTTCCCTTATGGTCTTCTTCTTCGACTGGAAATTCTTTGAATGCTTCTTCTAATGGTTTTACTCTCCCAGATTTTAAAGCATATTCTAAAAAGTCATCTTTTTTCTTTTTCATTAGGTATCACCTCATGATTATAATACCATATTTTTCCAAACTACTCAATGCTTTTTTGACAATTTTTGCATATTATAATTCTATCGTTTCCTGCTAAATCTTTTTTTGAATATATATCTGTATATCTTTTTGTACTTTTTATTAGTTCTATTACTTCTTCTTTTTGGTCATAACCTATTTCTAAAGCTAAATATCCATTCAGATTTAAATATTTATATGCTTCATCTATTATTCTTCTATAAATTTCAAGTCCGTCCTTTCCACCGTCTAATGCAATTTTAGGTTCATTCTGAACTTCTTTATCTAGAGTTTTTATTACATCTTGCTTTATATATGGTGGATTTGAAACTATTATATCGAATTTATCATTTATATTTTCAAATAAGTTTGAATGTATAATTTTGATTTTATTATTTTCTTGAGCAGAAATGGATTTTGCTCCTATAATGTTTCTGTAATTTTTTTCTGCCACCTTTAATGCCTTTTTACTTATGTCTGATAATGTAATTTTAGAATTTTCTACATTTTTTGCAATAGATATTCCAATTGCCCCACTTCCAGTACAAAGGTCTAATATGTTAATATCTTTAATATATTTATTTTTATGTGGGTCGCCGTAGGCTGCGACCCCTACACATACTAATTACTTCTTCTACTAAAATTTCTGTATCTGGCTGGGGAATTAATACATTTTCATCTACATAGAATTCTAATCCCATAAATTCCTGTTTATTTGTTATATACTGCACAGGCATACCATTACACATTTTTTTAATATTATTTTCAAATGCATTTAATAAACTGCCATTTAGTTCTCCGTTTTCGTGAATTAATAAATATTCTTTATCCCTGTTTAAAATATTTGCCAAAATTATTCTAGCTTTTATTATTGGCTCATTTATATTATGTTCTTTTAATAAATTAATTGCGTATTCTAAAGCTTCTTTTATATTCATTTTCATACCTTTATTTTTATTATAATTTACATTATCTTAACACAAAAGAGAAGTAAATGCAATTAAATGGAGATTTTGCTCGGAGCCAAAAGTTTCATTTTAAAAAACGTGGAGAAATCGCTCCGAGCAAAATCTCCAAAAAAATAAAAGCCCCGCCTTAGCCGTACTTAAAAGAATTTTTAAGGACCTGTTCTTACACAGGTGGGTGCCTACCTAAATATTCATGGGCTTCTTACTACTAATTAAAGTGTAAGCTTGCACGCCATATTTGAAGAGAATCAGCTCCCTTGTTCCTCTTTGTTGGTTCTAAAAATTCCGTCATTACGCACTACGCAGGGAAATTTATTAACTTGTTTTATCTTATATTTATATTACCACAATCATATATTTTTATGCAATTTCATTATTTTTTTAAATAAAATTTATTTTACTATTTTAAGTATATTAATCTTTTATATACTCTGTTTTTTACATTTATTTATATGTTTTTGCTGTTTGATTTTTATTAATTTTAATGGTATAATGAATTAAGATTTTGTGAAAAAAGCAAGGACATTTTTTGATAAATTCCTTGCTTTTTCTTTATATTTATTTATTCTTCATCTTGTTTTTTGTCATCATTATCTTCTTCTACTTCATCTATCTTTTCTTCTTCATGTGTTTCTAATTCTTCTGCTTCACTGTCTAATACAACTGAAGTTTCTTTATTATCATCGCTATTTTCTTTTTTATCTTTTTTTGATTTTTTTAGTAATATTATAACTACTCCTATTACAACTATAGCAATTACTACTATTACAATTATTTCTACTACTAAATTTGAACTGCTTGCTTCAAAATTAATTTCATTTATTTCTCCTGCTGCTAAATTCCATGTTAATGTTTTTCCATCTTCTGAAACTTCGCTTGCGTTATTATCTCCTACTTTTGTTGGTAATTTAACTGTATACTTCATTTTTACAACTGATGCTGTTGTTGAATCCATAGAACTTAAATCAATTTTTGCATTTTGTGAATAAACTGTTTTTAATCCTTTTTTCTCTATTCTAAATTGATTTTCTTCTGAATCTGTTATATTTTCTGAGCCAAATGTTTCTTCTAATGATATATCAGAAAGATTATCTACATGTTTCTTTGCTTTAAATCCTTCTATTGTATCGTCTGAATATGGTTCTATTTCATATCCACCATTCTCAGCATTTTGTTTCATATCATTAGTCATGCTTTCTGATGTAGATCCTAATTTCTGTAAGGATTCTTTTTCAAATCCATATACATATGCAATATCAGCTGTTCCATCTTTGTTAAGTGTTACTTCATAATTTACATTTACACATCCTGTTAGTGCAATTAATAATACTAATACTATTGCAGTTAAAGCTAATACTTTTTTCATAATATCTCCCCTTCTTATTTAAATTTACTTTAATATATCATTAACTTAATAGTTTTGCAACCTTTTATTTATTATTATAAACCGTTACTGTATTTTATCTTTCATTTTAACTAGTATGTTCAATGCATCTATTGGTGTTAATTCATTCAAATTTACTTTGTCTATTTCGTGTGCAAGTTCTGCTAATTTATAATTATACATATCTAGTTGTCCTGCTTGTACTTTTTTATTTTCCTTTTCTTCTCTTTTCTTCCCTAATATACTTTTTCGCTCTAGACTTCTTAATATTTCATTTGACCTTTTTATTACATCTTGTGGCACACCTGCAAGTTTTGCTACATGAACGCCATAACTTTCGTCAGTTCCACCTGATACTATTTTTCTTAAGAAAATTACATCTTCGCCTTTTTCTTTTACTGCTATTGAATAATTTTTAACACCTTCTATTTGTTCTTCTAATTCTGTAAGTTCATGATAATGTGTTGCAAATAATGTTTTTGCTCCGCATTTTTCTTTATTTGATATATATTCTACTACTGCCCAAGCAATAGAAAGTCCGTCATATGTAGATGTTCCTCTTCCAATTTCGTCCAAAATTACAAGGCTGTCTTTGGTTGCTTCTCTTAGTATTTCTGCAACCTCCATCATTTCTACCATAAATGTACTTTGTCCGCATTGCTAAATCGTCTGATGCACCTACTCTTGTAAATATTTTATCTACTACGCCAATTGTTGCAGATTCGGCTGGTACAAAGCTTCCTATTTGTGCCATTAATGTAATTAATGCAACTTGCCTCATATATGTAGATTTACCTGCCATATTAGGCCCAGTAATAATTGATAATCTATCATTGTTTTTATCCAGATATGTATCATTTTCTATAAAAGTACCTGATGGTAACATTTTTTCTATAACTGGATGTCTTCCACCTTTTATATCAATTATGCCTTCATTATCGACTGATGGTTTTGTATAATTTAAATCTTCAGCTACAATTGCAAATGAGGTAAATACATCTAATTCTGATACAATATTTGATGCTTTTTGAAGTCTTTCTATATTTATTGCAATTTTATTTCTAATTTCTATAAATAGCTTATATTCTAAATCAATTACCTTTTCTTCTGCCCCTAATATTTTGCTCTCTAATTCATTTAACTCTTCTGTTATATATCTTTCACAATTTGCAAGTGTTTGCTTTCTAATATACCTATCTGGTACCAAATTCAAATATGATTTTGTTACCTCAAAGAAATATCCAAATACTTTATTAAAACCAACTTTTAAATTTTTAATTCCAGTTTTCTCTTTTTCGTTTGTTTCTAATTCTATAAGCCAATTTTTGCCTTGCATTGTTGCATTTTTAAGTTCATCTACTTCTTCGTTATATCCTTCTTTTATAATTCCACCCTCTGTTATTGTAATTGGTGGTTCTTCTACAATAGCTTTTTCTATTAAATCATGTATATCTTTAAGTTCATCTAAATTTAAATATAAATTTTGTAATATTTCAGACTTACTACTTGCTAAAATCTTTTTTAAATATGGTAATTGTTTTAAAGAATTTCTAAGAGAAATCATATCTCTTGCATTAGTATTTCCATAAGCTATTTTTCCGCACTAATCTTTCTATATCATAAATTCTTCTTAAACTATCTATAATATCTCCTCTAAAAATAAGATTATCTTTTAATTCTTCTACTGCATTTAATCTTTTATTTATTTCTACAACATCTATTAATGGTTCATTTATCCATTTTCTTAAAAGTCTTCCTCCCATAGAAGTATAGGTTTTATCTAATACCCAAAGAAGTGTCCCTTTTTTTCCTTTATCATTCATTTTTTCTGTTAGCTCTAAGTTTCTTCTTGCAGTAAAATTTAAAGACATATATTTTTGTACAGAATACATTTTAATCATATTAATATGTTCTAATTTTATTTTTTGAGTTTGATTTAAATATTCTATCAAACCATTTATTGCTGGAACTTGTAAATCATCATTATCTATATTTAGTATTTCTTTCTCATTATCATCTATAAAACTATATGTTTGTAATAGACCTTCTGCGTCTGATTTAAATATTTCTTCATCAAAACAATTTACATATGTATTAAATCTTAGCTTTACTTCATCTATTTCTTGACTGCAATTGAATAACATCTTATTTACTATAATTTCGGCAGGATCATATTTAGAAAGTTCATCCAAAAGAAGAGCAAAATTGTTATTTGTTTCTATTTTTGTTGATAAAAATGTACCTGTTGTAACATCACAAATAGCTATTCCAAAATATATTCCTTTTTTATATACAGACATTATATAATTATTTTTCTTTTCATCTAGCATATTTGATTCAATTACAGTTCCAGGAGTTACTACTCTTATTACATCTCTTTTAACAATTCCCTTAGCTGATTTGGGGTCTTCTAATTGCTCACATATTGCTACTTTATACCCTTTTTCTATTAATCTAGCTATATAACTTTCAGCTGCATGAAAAGGTACCCCGCACATTGGAGCTCTTTCTTCTTGTCCACAGTCTCTTCCTGTTAAGGTTATTTCTAATTCTCTTGAAGCTGTTTTTGCATCGTCAAAAAACATTTCATAGAAATCTCCTAATCTATAAAATATGATACAATCCTTGTATTCTTCTTTTATTTCTAAATAATGTTTCATCATGGGTGAAAACTCAGCCATATTAACGTTCCCCTCTTTTTTCTTTATTACTATTTTTATTACTATTAATTTTATTTATATCTTTTTTATAATATTTATTTAATTCTTCTTTATGCCATCTTACTGCTTCTCTACTTAAATCTATTTCTCCATTTACTATCTTTGTTTCTATATCTCTTTGTATTCTATCTCTTTCATCTGGTTTCAATTTATCATAACTTTTTCTTATTAATGAAACATTTATTCTATATTTTCTAGTTAAATATTCATCACCATAATCTTCTTCCATAGATTTTATAAATAAGTATTTCATTATTATTTCTTTATTTATTATTTCTCTTAAATAATCTTGTATTGCCTGATTATTGTTCATCTTTTATTTCTCCTTTTAAATACCATTTATGTTCAGATTTTACTTTTATATTTATAATCTTTCCTATTAATTCTTTACTTCCCTCAAATATAACTACTTTATTTGTATCAGTTCTTCCGAGTTAACATATTTGGATTGTTTTTGCTATATCCTTCAACTAATACTTTTTGCATTGTTCCAACATATTTTTGATTGTTTTGTTCTATGTTTCCTTCAAATAAAGCTTTTAATCTATCAAATCTCTTGTGTTTTATTTCTTCTGGAATTTGGTTTTCCATTCTATCTGCAACTGTTCCTAGTCTTCTTGAATATATAAACATAAATATCTGTTCAAAATTAACCTTTCTTACAACATCTAAGGTGTCTTCAAAATCTTTTTCTGTTTCTCCGGGAAACCCAACAATTATATCTGTTGAAAATACTGCATCTGGAATTTTTGTCTTTATTCTGTTTATTAAATTTAAATATTGTTCCTTAGTATATTTTCTATTCATTGTTTTTAATATGCTTGTACTTCCTGATTGAAGTGGCACATGTATTAATCTGGATATTTTTTTACTTGCTTGTATTGCTTCTATTACATCATCTGTAAAATCCTTTGGATGTGGAGAAATAAATCTTATTATTTCTATTCCTTCTATTTTATCTACATCTTTTAAAAGGTTAGAAAATTTATAATTATTTTCTCCATTATATGAATTAACATTTTGTCCTAAAAGTGTTATTTCTTTATATCCCTCTTTTGCAAGTCCTTTTATTTCATTTAGTATATCGTCTTTTTTTCTACTTCTTTCTCTTCCTCTAACATATGGAACTATACAGTAGCTACAAAAATTATTACACCCATACATTATTGTAACTGATGCCTGCCTATTATTACTTCTTTTTACTGGTATTCCCTCATAAATCTCCCCATCAATGTCTATAATATCTTTTATTTTTTCTCTCTTTGTAATAGTTTTATATATATCTTCAGGAAGTTTGTGGAGAGTATGTGTTCCAAAAATCACATCTACAAATGGATAACTTTTTTTAATCTTTTTTGTTATATGTTCTTCTTGCATCATGCATCCACCAATTGCAATTATTATATTTTTTTCTTCTTTAATTTTCTTTAACTCTCCAAGTTTGCCAAATACCTTTTCTTCTGCATTTTCTCTTACACAGCATGTATTTATTATGTATAAATCTGCATCATTTATATCTTTGGATTCCGAATAGCCCATTTTTTCTACCATACCAATAATTTTTTCAGAATCATTTTCATTTAATTTACATCCCATTGTTAATATATAATATTTTAATACTTTTCCTTCATTTACTTTACTTACTTTTTCTATGTACTCTCTTTGCTTTTTTATTTGCTTAGTTTCCATTTAGTATTCCTCCAATATATTTGTTATTTTATTATAAACCGACAAAATTATCAAGTATTGGCTAGTAAAAAGTAATCATTTTAAAATACTTTATATATTTTCAATATATTTATAAATATATCTTGATCTAATATTCATTCTACCAAAACAATATATAATAGAGAGTATAATTTTTTATACTCTCTATTGAATTTTTTATTGCAAACTACTGTATATTAATTTTTTTACTAATATCCCGTCCGTAAATTCATATTTACCAATATTAGGAAGGAATAAGTCCTTTTAATATCTAATATCACAACTGTACACTTCCCTTAAGAAATATAATCTGTGTAAAACATTAGGGCACGAAGTAGAGCACAACACGAAAGCCAAAGTAACAGCCAGTCCATTCTTCAAAACAATCAGCGTTAGCTCGCGTTACAGGAAGCCAACCACCATCGAAAAAACTACCGCCACGAATAACAGCACGTCCGCGTGGTTCCATTTGAATTAGTTCCCGTTTCAGTTGTCCACTCCCACATATTTCCTGCCATATCATATATATTATATGCTTTAAAATCATCACTTGCTCCAGTTGCAAGTTCTAGTCTGTTATTTCCTTTATTTTTTGGTGCTGTGTTTGGCGGAATTAGTCCTTTATGGTATTGTGATCCATTGCCACTTTTATCACCACCAGCAAATTTTGTCCAATCACTACCATTATACTCGTGTACTGCATACAACACATCTAATCCTTCATATTTTGTTTTTTCATTATTATAATAGTTTCCCCATTCAGTTGAATCATTTATTTTTACTTTATCTCTTAAGATTTTGTCACATATATGATTCCAAGCGTGTGAATCTATTAAATAACTATCTACCGTTGTATTATCATTATACATATTTTCTGCTACTGTTTTTGCATTTATTTGTTGTATAAAATTCCATGCTGGATATCCTTTTTTACTTACTGGTTTACATGCTGTTGTATTCTTTTTATTATTTAAATAATATATATCTCCTTCACTATCTGCAGAAAAGTCTTCATTTTCTGGTATTCCTGCCTCATATCTTGCTACATAAAAGCCTACTCCTTTTTCGGAAAGCTCACCGTTTTTTTGTCTTTCTTGTAAGTATGTTAGGCTTTTCTGTCCTGTCGCCGTTTGTTCATCTGTCCAACTACTTGATCCACCGCTATACAAATGTTGAGACCATTCTGTTTTAAACGTTGCTTCATTATATTCACTTAAACTACATGGTATCCATACAAATTCATTTCCTTGTGCATCTATTATTACTATTCCATCTTCTAGGCTGTTTTCTCCTTCTATCTCTGTTGGAGCAAACCCTGCTGGGATTGGTATTCTTTCTCCTTCTACTTCATATACCCATTCTTCATTATGTGTTGCTGCATTTGTCATCGCCATAAATCTTAATTCGCTATCTTTTGCTTCTTCTGTTTTTGTTACTGCCCTTTTTGCTGTACTAAATAATCCCCCCTTTATTGCTACATTTACTGTTACTCCTACTAGTATTAGCATTACTATTATTGTGATTATTAAAGCTATTAGAGTAATGGCTTTTTCGTCTTTTTGCATTTGTTTTCCTCGCTTTCTTTTGTTTATGTTTATTTGTACTTATATATTTATATTTGTATTATAATTTATACTTTTCCTTTTTGCAATATTTTTATCATTATTTTTTGTTGTTACTTCAATTTTATGTGTTTTTTGTTTACATATTGTCTAATATATCTTATTTAGAACTATGATATTTTTTCTCTCATTTTTGTTAGTATTTTTTTTTCTATTCTAGAAACTTGAACTTGTGTTACTCCTAATATTTTTGCAACTTCTGTCTGAGTTTTTTCTCTATAATATCTCAATACAATAATTTGTTTTTCTTTGTTTTCTAATTCATCAATTAGATTATTTATGCAAATTTTATCTATTAATATTGCCGCCTCGTCTTTTCCGTTAGATATTCTACTTATTTTTGTTTCTCCATTTGAATCGTTTTCATAACTTTCTTCATCTATTGATTCTAACGGTCGTTCTGACTCTAGAGCCATTGCCACTTCTTCTTTTGAAACCTTTAATATTTTTGCAACTTGCAATATACTAATTTCTTCACCTCTTTTACATAAATATTCTTTTTGTACTTCTTTAATTTTAGTGGATAATTCTTTTAAGCTTCTACTTACTTTTATTGGACCGGTCATCTCTTATAAATCTTTTTATCTCTCCCATTATATATGGTACAGCATATGTTGATATTCTTAAATTTAAACTAACATCAAAACGTTTTATTGATTTTATAAATCCTATACATGCTATTTGATATAATTCTTCTGCATCATATCCTCTTCCTAAAAATCTTTTAACTATACTCCAAAGTAAACCAGAATTTGCTTCTATTATATTTGACATTGCTTCCTTATCATTATTCTGGGCCTTTAATATCTCTTCAATTTTTATTTCATACATAAAGTAACTCCTTTATTATCTATTAAATCTTTATTTCATTTTCTTCTATTACATTACTTTCTTTAATCATTTTTTTCATTGTTACTTTAGTACCTACTCCTAATACTGATTCAACTTTCATTTCGTCCATGAAACTTTCCATTATTGTAAAGCCCATACCAGACCTTTCTAAATCAGATTTAGATGTATATAAAGGCTCTTTCGCTTTTTCAATATCTTCTATTCCTTTTCCATTGTCTGATATTTCTATTTCTATAGAATTTGCAAATAATCTGCATTCAATTTTAATTATTCCTTCTTTATTTTCATAACCATGTATAATACAATTTGTTACTGCTTCTGATACTGCTGTTTTTATATCTGCTATTTCTTCAAGTTTTGGATCTAATTGACTAGCAAATGCTGCAACCGCTATTCTTGCAAAGCTTTCATTAGTTGATTTGCTTGAAAATTCTAACTTCATTTCATTTTCATATACATTTTTCAAATTTTGTACCTCCTATTTCTTCTGTTTTTTCTATTGGTATTAACTTTAATATTCCTGACATTTCAAATACTTTTTTTATTGCTGGTTTTACATTTATTAAACTTGTTTTTCCTCCGAACATTGATACTAATTTATATCTTCCTATTATCATTCCAATTCCACTACTATCCATAAAATTAACATTACTAAAATCAAAAATAACCTTTTTTGGTATATGTACTTGTATTTCATAGTCAGCTCTTTTTTTTATTTTTTCACAAGAATGATGGTCTATTTCTTCTGTTATTTCTAAAATTAGGAGCTTGTCCTCTTTTATATATTGAGCCTTCATTTATATTTTCTCCTCTCTTACTCTGTTTGAGGGACACAACTTAAGTCAAGGGCATTTCTTATATATTGAGGTATGTCTCTCTTTTAATTATATTCTTCTTTTGGAAATATTTTCCTTCAATGAAATATAGGAAGTTTTAGCGAAAAATGAGCAAAAAATAAATAGAAATAAAAAAGGACAGACACTAACTATTTAAAAATTCTTAAACCGTTAGTGTCTGTCCTCTTTTGCTTCTATTTTAATTCCACTTTCTCATTATCTGTTATTGTATATTCTGTTTTTGGAAATAATCTTTTTTCTGCTGGTATAAATCCTCTTATTTGAAGTCCTGGTAATATCCATGTATATGGACCAATAAATGCTCCTGGCAGTGATGATACATTTGCACCAAGTCTAGTATTGTCTCCTATTATACTTCCAAAAAAATCTAATCCAGTATCTATTTTTTCTCCATCCATTTTTATAGTAATATTTCTTTGATCGAATCTTCTATTTGCAAGTATTGTTCCGCTTCCAATTCTAGCAGATTTTCCAAGAATTGAATCTCCTACAAAAGCCATACTTGCTACTTTGGATTTGTTTCCGAGTATTGCATGTTTTACTTCCGACGAATGCCCTACTGAGCTATTGTCTCCTATTATTGTTCCTGGTCTAATTAGTGCTCCTGATTGTATCTCAACATTTTTTCCTATTAGTACTGGTCCTTGTATTGTTACATTGGAATGTATTTTTGTTCCCTCATCTATAAAGTAGATACCTGTTATTGAACAAAATTCTCCTATTTCAGTAGCTTTGTTAATCTTCATTTCTTTGTTATTCATAAATTTTTTTATATACTCATTTATATTGTTTAAAGCCTCCCATGGATATGTACAATTATCAAATACTTCTTTAAATCTAAAATTTTCTATATCGTTAAAATAATAATTTAGTTTTAATTCTTCCATATTTTATTCTCCTTTATTAATGATATAAATTGGTGTTTGGCGTTTGGAATTTGACCTCTGGATTACAGAATTGGATAGAAATTATAATAGATGTTAATCCCTTTTTCGGAGCTTAAGGCATTTTCCTCAAAGAACTTCTTCTGGGCAATAAAAGGTTTAACAGATATTATGTTTCTATTGAATTCTTTGCTGCCTAGAAAATTACAATTTTTTTAGGTTCATAACAGTCTTTGAACTTTCTATTTATACTTTTCTAATATAGTTCCTAAATCCTTTGAAAATTCTTGTAACATTACTATCTTTATTCCCATATCTTTTCCTTTAATATAGTCATCTATTATTTGCTTTAACTGTTTTATATTTTTTATTTCTGGTTCTATTTCTTTTGTATATTTATCTGCTCTATCTAAAAGTTTTTCTTTAATAGATACTATATCTTCATTACTTGCACAAGATATTCTTTGAAACATTTGATATGGATCATAATATTTAAATATTGGGACATCCATACATTCTTTATCAAATCTTTCATAAAACATTTCCATTTTCATTGGTATACATTTAAATATATTATCTGCTTTTTCCATATACATTTTATCTTTTAATGCTCTGTTTATCATGTAAAAATGGTCTAATACTTCATTTGTTTCCTGAGTTTTTTCACCAATCATAATTCTTTCGATTTCCTCATCAGGATTTTCATAATACTCTGATGTTAATGCTGCAACGTTCATACCATTAAAAAATATTGATCTTACTGTTTTTATATCATATTCAATTAAACCTTTTTTTATGAAATATGTGAAATATATAAATAATTTTACTGTGTCTAAAAGCTTAACTTTTCCATTTTTCACGTCTTCTAATACTTCCTCAATAACTTTTGGAAATTGATCATCTGATATTTTCCAATATTCTTCTGTAAGTAGTCTTTTATATCCTGGAAGTTTTTCTGTATCTACTGTATTTATTATTACTTCCATATTACTTTTAAAAGTTTTCATATCAAATATTCTTGTTCTTACATATATTTCTATGAATTTAAAAAATCTATATTCTGATTTAAAATTGTAGTAATAATTGTTATCAAATTCCTTAATATAAAATTGTCTGTTATCCATTAAAACCCTTGAAGATACTAATATTGATTTGTATTCTTCGTTGTCTGCTATATTTACAAATTTATCTTTTGTTATCTTTCCTGCTTTTATTTCAAAAGATATTGCTATTGTAAATATAAGCATTGTCTGTAAAATTCTATAATTTGTATTTGGGTAATACTTGCTTACCATTTCATATATTTTTTTAAAATCATTTAATGCATGTTTTAATATTCTTAAATTTCTTGTACCACTTTTATTAAATGTAGATATTATATAGTTTGTATTTTCTCGTAAAAATCTAATTAAATCTGGATTGCTTTCATATCTCATTAGAATTCCATTTATTATATAATTAAATTCTGGTGCATATTCAAATGTTTCTCCTATTAACTTTTCTTTTATTCTTTCATAATCATTTGCTTTATCAAATACATATTCTATTTTATCTTGTATTTTTTCAACCATTGGCTTATCTGTTTTAGATAAGTCTCCTTCTTTATCTAAAAGATATGTTGCAATGAATGTTTTCATTTCCAAATTAGTACTTTTTAATTTTGTTGAAAGCTCCTTTTCATTACATATAATGATTGTTTTTATATGGTCGTGTTCAACAAAGTTGTTTATATATCCTAATATATCTATAACATCAACATTTGCTCT
>CANRDJ010000015.1 GCA_947629355.1 uncultured Clostridia bacterium | reverse complement strand
ATGGAGTGGTATCGAAGTGGTCATAACGAAGCTGTCTCGAAAACAGTTAGCCATTTAAAGTGGCACGTGGGTTCGAATCCCACCCACTCCGCCAAAACAGCTTATTTATAGCTGTTTTTTTATATTTAGAGATTTAATACAACAATATAACACATACAAATAAATACATACAAATACATATAAATTCATCCTATAAATGGAAAGATAAGTGGAATAAAAAAAGGACTACATAGATGATGAAAATATTGTTAGAGTAGCAATATATGATTTAATAAAAATAAAAAATAAATTTATAAGTGGAAAAATAATAGATATAAATAATAAATTATATACAAGGTACAGTAAAATATTATAAATTACTAAAATGGAGATGGTGCAAATGGAAGAATTATTAAATAAAAACAATATGCTAGGAGTTGAAAACACATTAAGAGATATTAATAATATAAAGGTTACACTAGATAATGTGGAAATGATATTAAAACTAAAAGGCAATATGGATATAGAAGAGTATAAGTATACAAAAATGATGATAAAAAAGATAGAATACGAAATAGAAAAAGTACATACAATACTTAGTTAATATAAAGGAGGAATTAGATATGTTAAGTTTTGAAGAACAATTATGGAAGTTACAAGAGAGTGAAATATATAATACAGAAGAAAAAGTAAAGGTTAGAGATACAGATATTATAAAACAAATGAAGGAACTAACGAAATTATTAATACAAGCAATTAATACTGCTACTAATAAAATAACAATAGATTATAAAGACAGTAGAGATATAGAAGAAATACAAATAAATTGTATAGAGCAATTAAAAGATTTGCTAGATATATTAAAGAGAAAAAGAATTTACTAATAGGTATTGTATTTGCTGAAAAAAGGTTGTATAAATAATAAAAAGGAGTGATATTATGGAAACTAACAGTGAAAATACAATTAATACAAGCAAAAATACAATAGAACAATTATTTAATATGTTTGAAACAGAAATATACGAATACACGGAAACAAACAAAGATTTATTAAGTAAAATAGTAAATTTAGAAAAAAATTTTTATAGTAAATTAAACGAAGAACAGAAGCAAGACTATGAAAAGATTAACGATTTAAAACTATTAAATACAGAAGAAACAGACAAAAATATTTTTAAATACGCATTTAGTTTTGCAACAAGACTAATTTTAGAAAGTATGAAATAATACAATAATGTACTATAATTAAATATATGCAGTAAAAATGCGCTTATTTGACATCTTTAAAAATGTCATTAGGAGTACACTCTAAGATATTACACAAAAGCTCGATATTAGCATATTTTATTGACTGAGTTTTATTAAGTATTAATTTATTGAAATTAGTGTAAGACATAGGTTTTATACTATTTAATTGATTAAAAAGCCAATACTTAGATTTTTTCTTTTGTTTTAGTAGTTCTATGACATTAAGTTGTAGCATTTTGACTCCCCCTTATAAATATTATTTTATACAAAATTATTAAAAAAATTAACTAACTAAAAAATGACTGATAAAAAGAGTAGACAATTAAGAAATATTGTGATATTATAATAAGCGAATAAAGATATATTTTGTTGAAAAAAGGGGGGTGTAATGTAATAATGGCAGTAGCTGGAACAATACTTATAGTAATAGTATTTGCATTATTATTAGTTGGTAGTATTGCATTATATTTTTTACCTGCAATAATTGCATATAAACGAGAACACGCAAATAAAGGAATAATATTGTTGATAGACTTTTTACTGGGTTGGACATTTATAGGTTGGGCTGGATGTTTAGTATGGGCATTTATAGATACTGATGGAACAGTAACAAGCAATGCTTTTAGAAATGTAGGTGGCAATAAATACGAAGATTTAGCACGACTACAAAAACTAAAAGAAGAAGGAACAATAACAGATGTAGAATTTGAAATTGAAAAGCAAAAATTATTAAGGTAAGAAAGGAAAAATATATGGGAAAAATTGAAGATTTAGACAAACTAAAAAAATTAAAAGATGATGGTAGTATAACAGAAAAAGAGTTTGAAATTGAAAAATATAAGATATTAAATAATTATAATGATAAAACTAATACAAGTACAAATAGTACGGAAGGAATATATATTGCTAGTTTAGTATTAGGAATAATAACACTTTTATTATGTTTGGTGCCAATTTTAGGGTTGATACTGGCAATAATTAGTTTAATAATTTGTATAATGGCAAAAAAGAGAGTAGAACAAACAGGAACTGAAAATAAATTAGTAACAGTAGGATTAATATTAGCAATTATTGGGTTATTAGTTACTGCACTTATGCACATAGGAGCATTAGTGATATTTATTATAAATTTTGTTTAAATTTTGGCATTTTATAATGATAAGTTTATATAATGAAAATGATATAGAGTTGAAAATTTTATTAAAATAAAGGTGTAAATATGGAAAGCAAAATTGAAGATTTAGAGAGAATACAAAATTTAAAAGCTAATGGAACAATAACAGATGTAGAATTTGAAATTGAAAAACAAAAATTACTGAAATAGGGGGAATAAAAATGAAAAAAATAATAAATAAAATTTTATGTATTGCAATAATAATGTTAATATTTTTAGGAATAGTAAATAATTGTATGGCAAGTAGTGTAGAAATAGCACCAATGAAGGATACAGTAACTAGTATGGTAATAACAGGAGTATTAACGGTAGTAATAATAGGAATAACAGCATTAATTATATATTTGATACCAACTTTTATAGCGTGTAAAAGAAAACATACTAACAAGGTGGCAATTATATTAATAAATATACTTTTAGGTTGGACATTTATAGGTTGGGTTGGATGTTTAATATGGGCTTGTATAGACAATAAGAGTAATAAAGCAAGTGAAGATAAATATGGAGATTTAGCACGATTACAAAAACTAAAAGCAGAAGGAACAATAACAGATGTAGAATTTGAAATTGAAAAGCAAAAATTATTAAGGTAAGAAAGGAAAAATATATGGGAAAAATTGAAGATTTAGACAAACTAAAAAAATTAAAAGATGATGGTAGTATAACAGAAAAAGAGTTTGAAATTGAAAAATATAAGATATTAAATAATTATAATGATAAAACTAATACAAGTACAAATAGTACGAAAGGAATATTAGTGTTAGGAATAATAACACTTTTATTAGGAATAATAACACTTTTATTATGTTTGGTGGTTCCAATTTTAGGGTTGATACTGGCAATAATTAGTTTAATAATTTGTATAATGGCAAAAATAATGGCAAAAATAATGGCAAAAAAGAGAACAGAACAAACAGGAACTGAAAATAAATTAGTAACAGTAGGATTAATATTAACAATTATTGGGTTATTAGTTGCTACACTTAAATTGTTTATATAATGAAAATGATATAGAGTTAAAAATTTTATTAAAATAAAGGTGTAAATATGGAAAGCAAAATTGAAGATTTAGAGAGAATACAAAATTTAAAAGCTAATGGAATTATAACAGAAAAAGAATTTGAAATAGAAAAAGCAAAAATATTAGCAAATAGTGAAAACGAAGAAAGTAATTACAGTATAGGGTATATTGTAATAGCATTAATTTGTTCATTATTGTTAGGAATATTTGCAGGTTTTATATTATTTTTTATGACATAGTAGAGTAAAGAAAGACATAGAAAACAAAGGTTTGATAAAGCGGACTTTATAGAGCGAATAAAAACACTTACTACAAAATTATGTAGTAGGTGTATTTTTTTTGACTTTTTAAATGCGATTGTAAGCGATTTTATATGAGCTAGGCATATAACATTATTAATTTAATTTATAAATAAATTTAAGAGATAATTACATTAGAGCAACGGAAAGGGTAACGACAAATACAACAACAAGAAATATATAAGATATGGTAAAGCTTTAAAATGAAGCTTTATTTTTTGTTTACATAAAATTTATAGAAACTGACAGTATAGGTGATACGAAGATGTTATTATATATAGAACAAAAAATTTTAAGACAAGATGTTATTAAATATAGAAGAAAAATTTTAAAATTTATACAAGATAGGTTAAGGCAAGATGTTATATATAATATAGGACAAATTATTAAATATATATTTATGTTTTTTTGTGTAAAAAAAAAGAAAGGAAAATGTAAAATGGAAGAAAGGTTGAAAGATAATATTATTAATGAAACAGAAAGAAAAGATATAGTAGATGTAATAGATACTTTAAGTTTTGGAGTATTGTTTGAAAATAGTAAAAACAAGATAGAAATAGCTAATAATATAAGAACAAAACTTAATATGAAATATGATAAAAAAACAAAAGAAATAGTTTATGTTGGTAGATGTAAAGGATATAGTTTTTATTTTAAAAAGAAATATTATTTTTTAGCTGTAAGCTTAAAACACGAATTAATAGAAGGTAAAACAAAAGAAGAAATAGTTGAAGAAACAACATACTTTATAAATAAATACTTTAATGCTGGTAACAGCTTAAAAGCAAATAATTTAAACAGAATTGATTATAAAAACGATTATAAATGCAAAAATGAAGATGAAATAGAAATTGTTAAAAATTTGTTTAAAAAAGCTGTTGATAAAACAAGTAAAAAGTGCAACAAAATAATTACAAGTAAAGATGGTTTTTATAAAGCTAAGTATACAAGTAAAGGTAGTGGCTGTGTTGAAATAGCTTGTTATGATAAAGGAAAAGAAATGCTTAAACAATTTAAAAAAGGTAAATACAAAAAGAAAGAAGCTGATAAGTATACTAATATATTTAGGGTAGAATTGCGTATAAAAAATGCAAGACTAAATTATGAAAAGCATAAAAACGGAATAGCTAAGGACATTGCAAATTATTACAGTAGAGAAGTTGCAAAACAATACTTTGAATATTATGTGGAAAAGATTTTTGGCAAAGAAAAATTTTACAGAATAGATGTAGCAGTAGAAATGATACAAAATGAGAAGACATTAAAAGATAGTACGAAAGAAAAACTTTGCAACTTATTAAATAATATAAATAAAAATGGATATACAAAAGCAATAGATAGTTACAAATGTAGAAGCACATTTTTGAGTTATGCAAAAAAGGTAAAAGAGCTTGGTATAAATGTATTGACTTTTGATAGAGTTATAAATGGAAAGGAGATGATACAAAAATGTATAGACAACTTTGCAATAATTAAATGATAAGACATTTAGATATTGAAAACATATATTTTAGGTACAGACTACATACAAATAAAGAACAAAAAAAACAAAAAACAAGAACAAAAAAACAAAAAACAAGTGCAAAATAACAATAAATTTTATAAACAAAGATTTAATTAGCTACAAGATAAGGGGGAAAAATATATTGCAAGACAACTTATTTATTTGTATGAAAGAAGCAGCTGAGATACTTGGAGTAGATGCACGAACTGCAAAAAAGATATTAGAAGCGGCAGAAGGTTTTAGTTTTACAAGAACAAGCGGAAAAATACTAATAAACAAAAACAAATTAATTGAGTATATAAACAATACTAGAATAATTAGATATTAGTTGCTACATAATTTAAAATTGGTAAAGGTTTGTATAAATGGGTATTGAGATTATGAGTAAAAGACTATATAATAAATTTATACAAACTTTTACTAATAGACAAACAAGGAGGTAGATTAAAATGAGTAAAAAGAAAACAAGACAAAAAAGGGGAACTGGTGGACTTAGATGTAAGGGTGGAAAAATAGAAGGCACATTTACTGTATACAGACAAAATGGAACAAGTATTAAAAAGAGCTTTATGAGAGATACAGAGAGAGAAATTAATGATATTAAAGCAAAACTAAGATTACTAGGGCTAGTAGATAATGATGTTAAAGGAATAGAAATAGACAAGAAAACTAACGAAATTAGGTTAATAAAAAACGAAAACAAGAGCAGTAAAATAAAAGTATATAGTGATATGCTAGTTAGAGATTATATTAATTACTATTTATTTGGGCATAGAAAAAAAGGCGAAAGGGGAAAGATTATTGAAGAAACAACTTTTTTAAGCTATTGTGATAAAGCTAAGTATATAGAAGAATACTTAGGAAATAAAAAGATGACTGAATTAACAGTAGACGACTTGCAAAATTTTATAGATAAACTACAACAAAGGGGTTTAAGTTATAGTAATGTAAAGCAAGTTAGAAATGTATTAACAACTATGATTAGGTATGCTAAAAAAGATGGAGTTATTACTGAAAACATATTAGCAGATGAAAAATTAGCTTTAAAACAAAGTAATAGGACAAAGGAAAAATATATAATAAAGAAAGAAGATAGAAAAACATTTATTGATTACTGTATAAAAAATAAGTATTATGATTTGATATTTTTAATGACAACAGGTTTAAGAGCAGGAGAATTAGCTGGGTTATGTTGGAAAGATATAGACTTTAATAATGCTACTGCAAAAATTTATAGACAATATAAAAGGGTAACACACATAAAAAATGAAAATAACGAAAGAATTAGAAAAAGTGTAAAGGAATTTAAAGATTTAAAAACGAAAGCAAGTTATAGAACTGTATGGTTAACAGATATAATAGACTTATTAAAAGTACATAAAGAAGAACAAAAAGAATTAGCATTAAAAAATAATAAAGCATTTACAGAAGAAGATTTTGTTTTTACTACTAGCAAATATACAGCAATGTTAAATGATTATTTATGGGCTAGAGTTAAAAAGGTAATGAATAGTATAAAAATTGAAAATTATGATAAAATTAGCACACATAATTTAAGACATACTTATATAAGTATGTGTGCAGAAAAAGGTGTTAGTATAAAAGAAGCACAAATGTTAGCAGGACATAGTGATATAGGAATAACACTTGTGTATACACATTTACAAGAACAGCAATTAGAAGAAGCAAGTAATAAAGCTACTAATGATATAGCAAAATATATAAAGTTAGATAAGCAAGTAGTTTACAACAATGAAAATATAGTATAAAATAATAGATAACTGGAATATAAATGGAAATTTTAAACAGTAAACTATAAAGGCGTTGTAGGAGTAAGGAAAGATGGAACGGCAAATATTACTCGAAAACAGTTAGCCATTTAACGTGGCACGTGGGTTCGAATCCCACCCACTCCGCCAAATATTACAAAAATACTTGCAATTTGTAAAAAAATGTAGTAATATCTGTTTAATATAAAAGACACTAATATATAGTGCCTTTTTAATTTGTAAATTAGGAGGAAATTATGGAAGGAAAAAACGGTCTACTTCTAGACGTTAATGAAAAGCCAAGTATTGGTAAATGGATAATACTTGCTATTCAACATGTTTTTGCTATGTTTGGTGCTACAATATTAGTTCCAATATTAGTGAATTCTGGAGCAGGTGAAGAGGTACTTACAATACCAGTTGCACTTGTTTCATCAGGAATTGGTACATTAATATATATACTATGTACTAAAGGAAAATCACCAGTATATTTAGGAAGTTCTTTTGCCTTTATTGCACCACTGATAGCAGCATATTTAAAAGGTGGAATTAGTGGTGCTATGACAGGGGTTATGGTAGTAGGTTTAGTTTATGTAGTTTTCGCAATTTTAGTAAGACTTATAGGAAAGAATTGGATAAACAAATTGTTACCACCTGTAATAATTGGACCAATGATAATGATTATAGGTCTTGGACTTGCACCATCAGCAATAGGACAAATAGGATTAGCATCAGGTACTGCACTAGAATGGCAGTCAATAGTAGTTGCATTAGTAGCATTTTTAGTTACAGCAATAGTTGCAGTAGCTGCAAAAGGATTTTTAAAAGTGATACCATTTTTAATAGGTATAGTATCAGGATATTTAGCAGCAATAGCTGTTGGAATAGTTGATTTTACACCTTTTACAGAGGCAGCAGTAGTTGGAGTACCAAATTTTGTTATACCATTCATACATTACACACCAAATTTTTCTGCAATTTTTACTATAGCACCTATTGCATTAGTTACAATGGCAGAACACATTGGTGATCATACTGCACTAAGTGCAATAATAAATAAGGATTTATTAAAAAAGCCAGGTTTAGAGAGAACTTTATTAGGTGATGGACTTGCAACATTTGTAGCAGGACTAATTGGAGGACCCGCAAATACTACATATGGGGAAAATACATCAGTAGTTGGAATGACAAAGGTTGCATCAGTTTGGGTAATAGGACTTGCTGCAATTATAGCAATAGCATTAGGATTTTTTAGTAAGTTTACAGCACTTGTATCTACAATACCAAATGCAGTTTTGGGTGGAGTTTCATTACTCCTTTATGGATTTATAGCTGTAAATGGATTAAAAGTATTAATACAAAATCAAGTCAACTTTAATAATACTAAAAATGTAATAGTTGCATCTGCAATGCTTGTTTTAGGATTAGGTGGAGCAGCAATCTCTATAGTAAGTGGAGATATATCTTTAACAATATCTGGAATGAGCTTAGCTGCAATAGTAGGAATAATATTAAATCTTTGCCTTCCAAATGAGAATGAAGATAAAGAAGAAGAAAAAATAGAGAGTAAAGCGAAAGAAAAAGAAACAAAAAAGACAAAAAAATCTAAAGAAAAGATAGTTACTGTAGAAGAAGTAAATTCTAAAGAAAAAAAAGAAGATAAAGTAAAAAAGAAGCCAACAAAAAGAAAAACATCTACCACTGTAAAAACATCAACTAAAGAAACTAAAACAGAAAACAAACCTAAGAAAACGGCTGCAAAAAAAGCGACAACAAGTAAAACAGTAGCTACAAAGAAAAAAACACCAAGCAAGACAACAGTACAAAATAAAAATATGTCAAAGACTAAAACTACAACAAAAGATAAAAAAATTAAAAAAGAAGAAGCAAATGTATAAATTATAAATAAAAAAGAAATTTTGTATTATTATATAAAATTTCTTTTTGTTGTATAAGAAAAATAGACTTTTATCTTTACAACATATAAAAAAGAGTGTTATGTCTTCCTTATCTTAGTTTTATATCTTTAAAAAAATTACAAAAACTCTTTAAAAAAACACTAAAAGGATATATAATATTAAAATGTAAATCTTGTTATATATTCTATATGACAAGAATAAAAAAATTAGGAGAATTTATGAGTAAAAAGTGGGAATATTATGAACCAAATGATGAAAAAGTAAAAGAAATATCAAATAAATTTAATATATCTAACTTACTTGCAAAGATTTTAGTCAATAGAAAAATAGTATATGATGAACAAATAAGAGTGTTTTTAAATCCTACGAGAAATGATTTTTATGATCCATTTTTAATGCCAGATATGGAAATTGCAGTAAACAGAATAATTAAAGCAATAGAAAACAATGAAAAAGTAGTGATATATGGTGATTATGATGTTGATGGAATTACAAGTACAACAGTTTTAAAAAAATTTCTAGCTGAAAGAGGATTAAGTGCAGATTACTACATTCCAAATAGATTAGAAGAAGGATATGGATTAAACAAAGAAGCAATTGAAACCATAATAAATAAAAAATATACATTAATGATAACAGTAGATTGTGGAATATCTGGGACAGAAGAAATAGAGCTTTGTAACAAGCTTGGAATAGATACAATTATAACAGATCATCATGAACAATTAGAAGAACTTCCCAAAGCACTTGCAGTAATTGATGCAAAAAGAAAAGATAATACATATCCTTTTAGAGAACTTGCAGGTTGTGGAGTTGTATTAAAGTTAATTCAAGCTATATCTATTAGATTAGGATTAGACGATAAAGAATATTTAAAATATTTAGATATAGTATGTGTTGGAACAATATCTGATATAGTTCCATTAGTTGATGAAAATAGAGTTATTGCAAAATTGGGTTTAATGTTAATTGCACAAACTAAGAATATAGGTCTTAGGACTCTTATAATTGAATCAGGATATAAAAAAGTAGATTCCAATACAATTTCATTTGGAGTAGCACCTAGAATTAACGCATGTGGAAGAATGGGATGTCAAAATGAAGCACTAAAGTTATTTTTAACAAATAACATAGAAGAAGCAAGAGCAATAACAAAAAAACTAAATAAATATAATATCCAAAGGCAAACTAAAGAGAAAGAAATTTTTGAACAAGCAATATCTAAGCTAGAAAAAGAGGACATAGAAAGATTAAATAGTATTGTGTTGTGCGGAGATGATTGGCATCATGGAGTAATTGGTATTGTTGCATCAAAGATAGCCGAAAAATTTTTTAAACCGACAATACTTATCTGCTTTGATAAAGATGAAGGCAAAGGTTCAGGAAGAAGTATTCCAGGTTTTGATTTACATGGTGCATTAGTAAGTTCTAGTGAATACTTAGAAAAATACGGCGGACATGAAATGGCAGTTGGAGTTTCACTAAAAAAAGATATGTATGATAATTTTAAGAAAAAATTTGAAGAGGTTGCTATTTCTCAAAATGTAAAAGATATTTTACCAGTTATAAAAATAGATGGAATAATTACTTCAAAAGATATAACAAAAGAAACAATAAAAGAGATACAAACATTAGAACCATTTGGAGAAAAAAACAAAATACCAATTTTTGTTTATAAAAATTTAAAAATAGATTCAATAAGAGCATTGTCAGAAGGAAAACATTTAAAACTTGTATTAAAAGATGATAATATTTTAATAAATGCAATTGGATTTAATTTGGGACATTTATCAGAAGAATATAGAATAGGTGATAAAATAGATGTAGCAGGTATGCTAGAAATAAATAACTTTGGAAACCAAGAAATAGTCCAAATAAATATAAGAGATATAATGAAATCAATTTAAAATGAAAGGAAATAATATGCAAAATAAAGAAGAAATTAGCATAGAAAAAGTTATTGAAAAAATGAAACATAATAATCCTAACTCAGATAGTAAACTTATACAAAAGGCATATGATTATGCAAAACTTAAACATAAAGACCAAAAGAGGATGTCAGGAGAAGAATATATTATACATCCATTGTCTGTATCATATATACTAGCTGATTTAGAATTAGATGATAGTACAATTGCATCAGCTCTTCTTCATGATGTTGTAGAAGATACAGAAGTTACACACGAGGATTTAATAAATGAATTTGGAGAAGAAATTGCTGACATGGTAGAGGGAGTAACAAAACTTCGGAAAAATTCAATATTCTAGCATAGAAGAGCAACAAGTAGAAAATTACAGAAAAATGTTTCTAGCAATGGGAAAAGATATAAGAGTAATACTTATAAAACTTGCAGATAGGCTTCACAATATGAGAACTCTAAAGCATTTAGCAAGAGATAGACAAATTGCTAATGCTAAAGAAACAATGGATTTATATGCACCACTAGCAAACAGATTAGGTATTTATTCTTTGAAATGGGAATTAGAAGACTTATCATTCAGATATTTATATCCAGAAGAATATAGAGAATTGGTTGAAGGCATAGAAAAGAAAAGAGAAGAGCGTCTAGAATTTATAGAAAAAATTATGTACGAAATAAAGGATGAATTAAAAAAAGAAAAAATAGATGCAGAAATAAAAGGAAGAGCAAAGCATTTGTATAGTATATACAGAAAAATGAAAAGAGATAATATAACACTTGATCAGGTTTATGATTTGTTTGCACTTAGAATAATTGTAAACTCTATAAAAGATTGCTATGCAGCACTTGGTGTTGTACATGATTTATATACTCCAATGCCAGGACGTTTTAAAGATTATATAGCTGTACCAAAACCAAATATGTATCAATCAATTCATACAACTCTCTTGGGGCCAAATGGTACTCCATTTGAGGTACAAGTACGTACATGGGATATGCATCAAGTTGCTGAATTTGGTATTGCTGCTCATTGGGCATATAAAGAAGCAAACAATAATACAGGGAAAAAATCAAATGTTATAGTAACAGATGATAAACTAGCTTGGCTTAGAGAAACACTAGAATGGCAAAAAGATATGGAAGATCCTAATGAGTTTTTAAAAACTTTAAAGACAGAACTTTTTGAAGATGAGGTATATGTATTTACTCCAAAAGGAGAAATAAAAACACTGCCAAGAGATGCAACTCCAATAGACTTTGCATATTCAATACATGCAGAAGTTGGACATAGAATGATTGGTTGTAAAATAAATAGTAAAATGATGCCAATAGTTACAAAACTAAAAAGTGGAGATATTGTAGAAATAATCACTTCAGATACTCCAAAAGGGCCAAGTAGAGATTGGTTAAAATTTGTAAAAAGTTCAAGTGCAAAAACAAAGATTTCACAATGGTTTAAAAAAGCAGAGAGAGAAGAAAATATCATAAGAGGAAAAGAAATTCTTGACAAAGAAATAAAAAGAATAGGAATGTCACACAGTGATTTATTTAAAACTGAATGGATAAATAATGTACTTGAAAGATATCATTATTCTAATACAGACGATATGTTTGCAAGTATTGGATTTGGTGCAATATCACCAGGGAAAATAATTACAAAGCTTTTAGAAGAATACAAAAAGGAACATCAAGAAGAAATAATAGAAGAAAAACTTCAAGAATTGACGTCAAGAAAAAATACTGTTAAGAAACCACCAAAATCAGGAGTAATTGTAAAAGGAATAGATAATTGCTTAGTAAAATTTTCTAGATGTTGTAATCCAGTTCCAGGAGATGATATAATAGGATATATCACAAAAGGAAGAGGAGTTTCTATCCATAGAACTGATTGTGTAAATGTACAAGATTTATTACAAGATGAAAATAGAATTATAGAAGTTTCATGGTATAATGAGAAAACAGAAGGAGCATATAATGTTGACATTGAAGTATTCTCAAATGATAGAACAGGACTTCTTTCAGATATTGTAAAAGAAATAACTTCACAAAAAATTAATATAATGGGAGTAAACACTAAAACAAGTAAAGAAAGAATTGCTACAATTGAAATCACAATAGAAGTAGAGAATATAGACCAATTAAGTAAGGTTATTAAGGCTATTAGAAAAGTTGATAGTGTATATGAGGTAAAAAGAAAGAAATAAGTTCAAACAAATGAAAAACTTCGTACTACGTCGTTAATTTGATAAATTTAAGGAAAGGAAATAATTTACAAATGATATTAAAAAGAATTAAATTAGATATACAAATGGTTGGAGAAACTAACTGTTATATAATTCAAGATGAAAAAACAAAAGAAACAATGGTAATCGATCCAGGAGAAGAGATAGATAAAATTACAGAAATGCTAGATACTTTACATGCTAATGTGAAATATATAGTTCTTACGCATTGCCATGGGGATCATATATCAGGAGTTAATAAATTAAAAGAAAAATATGGAGGGAAAATTTTAATTCATATAGAAGATGAACCAGGATTAAGAGACCCAATGATTAATTTATCTGATTATATAGGACTTGGGGCAATATCTTTAGAAGCAGATTCTAGATTAAATGATAATGATTTAATTCATATAGGAGACATAGAATTTAAAGTTATACATACTCCTGGACATACAAAAGGTGGAATTTGTTTATACATTGAAAAAGAAAAAATACTTTTTTCTGGAGACACAATATTCAGAGGTACATGGGGAAGAACAGATTTACCTACAGGAAGTTTTGAAGATATTATAAAATCCATAACAGATAAAATAATGACACTTCCAGAAGAAACAATAGTTTATCCAGGACATCGGAAAATCAACTATGATAAAAGAAGAAGAACCAATATATTTAGAATTAAAACCAAAAGAATATTAGTTAGCTTTACATGAAAGGAGAATTTTATGAATAAAGTACAACCAAAAACATTATCAGGTTTTATGGAACTTTTGCCAAACGAACAAGTTCTATTTAACCAAATGATAGATAAAATAAGAAATTCATACGAAAAATTTGGGTTTCTTCCAATAGATACACCAGTGATTGAAAGTTCAAAGGTACTTCTTGCTAAAGCAGGTGGAGAAACAGAAAAGCAATTATATAGTTTTACAAAAGGCGATAGCAATTTAACACTAAGATTTGATTTAACAGTTCCTCTTGCAAAGTATGTTGCAGAATATTATAATCAAATTACATTTCCATTTAGAAGATATCAAATAGGAAAAGTATATAGAGGAGAAAGAGCTCAACGTGGTAGATTCCGTGAGTTTTATCAATGTGATATAGATATAATAGGTGATGGAGAATTAAACATAATAAATGATGCAGAGATACCATGCGTAATGTATGAAACATTTAAAAGTTTAGGATTAGAAAACTTTTCAATACATATTAATAACAGAAAAATATTAAATGGATTATTTGAAGCGGCAGGTGTAAAAGAAAAATCAGTAGATATAATGAGAACAATAGATAAGATAGAAAAAATAGGAAAAGAGACTGTTATTAAGATATTTAAAGACGATTATAATATGGAAGAAAAAAGTATAGAAAAGATAGTTAGCTTTATAGAAATAAGTGGAACAACAGATGAAAAGCTTGAAAAATTAGAAAATCTAGGAATAGATAATGAACTATATAAAAAAGGTATTGAAGAATTAAAAGAAGTAGTTAAATATATAAGATTATTTAATATACCAGATGAGTCATTTGAAATAGATTTAAGTATAGCAAGAGGTTTAGATTATTATACAGGAACAGTATATGAAACATTTTTAAATGACTATAAATCAATTGGAAGTATATGCTCAGGTGGAAGATATAATGATTTAGCGGAATATTATATAGATAAACAACTTCCAGGTGTAGGAATGTCAATAGGGCTTACAAGACTATTTTTCATATTAAATGATATAGGATTAATAAAAATAGATAAAAAATCAATATCGGATGTTTTAGTTATATCAATGGTAGAAGATTTGAATAAATCTATAGAAGTAGCAAACAAATTAAGAAAATCAGGAATAAATACACAGATATATTTTGACAATAAGAAGATAAAATCTAAATTTAAATATGCAGACAGATTAAATATTCCATATGTTATAGTAATAGGAGAAGACGAAATAAAATCCGGTCTATTAACTTTAAAAAATATGCAAGAAGGTACTCAAGAACAGCTAGAAATAGAAAAAATTATAGATAAATTGTTATTTGAGTGATAGATTTATTGAATATGAAATAAATTACAATTGTGGGACGCCCAATGGTGCGTCTCCTACAGATTTAAAAATAAATTCAATTACACAAACTACATTTGCCAAGAATAGAATCTTTCTATTCTTTTTTTATTCATATAAATAGATAAATAGAATAAATATTAATAATGATTAATTTTAGGAGAGTTACATATGAATATTGCAGTAATAAATATAAAAGATATTTTCAAATACATATTTAAAATAGGTATTGTAATTTGTTTAATATATATGTGTGTTCAGGTTATTAACAGCACAAAGAATTTAACAAATTCTTCTAAACAAGAAAAAATAAAAGAAGATTTAGAAAGAGAAGTAGATAGGATAAATAAGTATACTTTTTTAGATTGTATAGATATATCTCTATCTTTATTTTCATATAAAAAAACAGATAAAAGCAATATTTTTTCTAAACAAGATATATTAGCAATGGAAACAGGAATATTTGATATGTCAATATTTGAAAATACAGATTTAGTAATAGATGAAAATGAATTAACAATAGATGATGCAGAGGAACTAGAAAAACAAATAGAAGAATTACCAAAAAATGTAACGACAGAAGAAGTAAAAGAAAATAATATAGAAGCAAAATATACAACATCATATAAAGATGTAAAAATAAATAATCAAAGTAAATATGATATAACAGAAGATATGTTAGTTCCAGATGCAAAAATCACTAACAAAAAAGATATTTTAATATATCATACACATACATGTGAAAGCTACACTCCTAGTGAACGGATATGAATATACTGCAAGTGGAAATTTTAGAACAACTGATTTAAATAAAAGCGTTGTAAGGGTTGGAACAGAGCTTAAGACTTATTTAGAGAAAAAAGGATTTAATGTAACTCATAATACAACATACCACGATTACCCTGCGTATTCAGGTTCATATTCGAGGTCACTAGAAACAATTCAAAATTTATTATCAGGTAAAGATACTCAAATAGTAATAGATTTGCATAGAGATGCTGTAGGAAGTAGTAGCAATTATGCACCTACAGTTAAAATAAATGATAAATATGCTGCACAAATGATGTTTGTAATAGGTACGGATGGAGGAGGATTAGAACATCCTAAGTGGAAACAGAACCTTAAAACAGCAGTAAAATTTCAAGAAAAGGCAAATGAAATGTATCCAGGGTTATTTAGGCCAATAATAATTAGAAATTCAAGATATAATCAGCACTTAACAACAGGATCATGTATTATAGAAGTAGGTGCTACTGGAAATACATTAGACCAGTGTATATTAAGTATGCAGTGTTTAGCAAATATATTTGAAAATGTATGTAAATAATGTTTGTTATAAAATTGTGAAAAATAATTAAAAAACAGTTGTAAAAAAATAAGTTAATTGATATACTTATATAAATGATAAATATAAGTATATCAATTTTATTTTAGGAGGTAGTAAAATGGAAGAACAAGATATAAATAATGAGGAAGTAAATGAAAAAGTAGATACAGCAGGTGAAAGTATACAAATTTCAGATGACGTAGTTGCAGTGATTGCAGGAAAGGCAGTTTCTGAAGTTAGTGGGGTTTCTGGAATGGCAGGTGGATTTGCAGGAGGAATTACAGAAGTACTTAGCGGAAAGAAAAATTTATCTAAAGGTATAAAAGTAGATATAGAGGGAAAAGAATCAAAAATAGATGTAAATATAATTGTAGAATATGGTGTTAGAATACCAGATGTAGCATTTGAAATACAAAACAGAGTAAAAAAAGCTGTTGAAACAATGACAGGATTAACAGTATTAAATGTAAATGTTCATGTTCAAGGAGTAAAAACAACAGAAGATAAAGAAGAATTAGAAGAGGAGAAAGAAATATGAAAATTTTGGATAAGTTTAATTTAGTATTATTTTCAGTAATAATTTTAATAATATCATTAGTAATATGTGTATTATCGTTTGGATGGTTAGACTTAAAGATGATTTTATCTGGAGTGTTATATTTAGAAACAAATGCAGTAGCAAGCAATATAGTATTAGGAATATCTATTATTTTAATATTATTATCAATAAAATCAATTTTCTTTAATTCGTTTTCAAAAGAAAAGATGGAAGGTAAAGAGGGAATATTATTAGAAAACGATAATGGAAAGCTATTAGTTTCAAGAGATACTATAGAAAGTTTAACAAATGCAGTAGTTAAATCTTTTGAAAGTGCAGAAAATGTAATGACAAAAGTAGAATTAGATAATGAAAGCCATATAAAAATATATATAACCTTATTCGTATATCCGGATGTAGTTATAAAAGAATTATCTAATAAATTACAAAAAGATGTCAAGGATACTATTAAAAAATCTTTAGATTTAGAGGTAACAGAAGTAAATATTAGAATAAAAAATATAAATATTAAAAAAGAACCAAATATAAAAGATTAAAAGGGATGTAATTATGGAAGATTTTAAAAAATTTTTAAGTAAATATAAGGGAGCTATAATTGGTGGATTAATATCATTGGTTGCATTATTATTAAACCTTCATAAAATATTGATATGGATTATAATTATACTAGCAGGAATAGTAATTGGAAATTATGTTCAACATAATAAGGAATTTGTAAAAGATAAACTAAAAACATATATAGATAAGTTATAATTAGCGGAGGAAAATAATGAACAGATCTAAAGCAAGAGAATTAGCATTTAAATTACTTTACCAAGTAGAAATACAAAAAGAAATAAATGAAGAAGATATAAAGATTTTTTTTGAAAACAATGAAATTAATTCTAAAGAAGTAAAAGAATATATTACTGATATAATAAATGGAATTAATGAATACTCAAAAGAAATTATAGGACAAATATCTAAGAACTTAAAAGAAGATTGGGAAATAGAAAGAATTTCAAAAATAAACTTAGCTCTTTTAAAACTTGCTATATATGAAATTATATATAAAAAATTGCCATATAAAGTTGTAATCAATGAAGTAGTAGAACTTGCAAAGAAATATGGAGAAGAAACATCTCATTATTTTATAAATGGAATTCTTGCAAGCGTTGTTAAGGAGGCCTAAAGGTTTGAAACCAGAACCAATAACAGTAACATCTTTAAATAAATATATAAAAAATAAAGTGGCAGAAGATGAATATTTAAAAAGCGTTTTTGTAAAAGGTGAAATATCTAATTTTAAACACCATTATACAGGACACATGTACTTTACACTAAAAGATGAAAACTCTTTAATAAAGTGCATTATGTTTAAATCGTCTACTGCTACTTTAAATTTTTCGCCAAAAGATGGAATGAAAATACTTGTTTTAGGAAGTGTTGCAGTATTTGAACGTGATGGCATTTATCAAATATATGTAAAAGCAATGCAAGAAGATGGCATAGGTGACTTATACAAAAAATATGAGGAACTAAAAAACAAGTTAGAAAAAGAAGGATATTTTGATTTAAATCATAAAAAAAAGATTGAATTTATGCCTAGAACTATAGGAGTATTAACATCACAGACAGGAGCAGTTATAAGAGATATAATAAATGTATCTACAAGAAGAAATCCAAATGTACATATTAGATTATTTCCAATACCAGTTCAAGGAAAAGGGGCAGAACTAGAAATAGCAGATAGCATTAGATTAATGAATGAAAAACAATTAGCAGATGTATTAATTTTGGCAAGAGGTGGAGGAAGCATTGAAGATTTGTGGCCATTTAATGAAGAAGTAACTGCAAGAGCAATATATAATTCTAAAATACCTATAATTTCAGCAGTAGGACATGAAACTGATTTCACAATAGCAGATTTTGTAGCGGACTTAAGAGCTCCTACACCATCTGCGGCAGCGGAACTTGCAGTTCCAGATATAAATGAAGTAAATACAAAGATAGAAACATACAAAAGTAGATATAAAAATGCATTAAAAAAGAAAATAGAATATATGAATTTAAGATATCAAAAATGTATGGCATCAAAAGCTTTTACTGATCCAACATCAAAAATAAAAGAATTATATATACAGTTAGACAATCAAATTAAAATATTAGAGAATACTATTGTAAATAAAATCAAAGATTTAAAAACAAATGCACTAGAAGTAATGTCAAGATTAGATACATTAAGCCCGCTAAAAACTTTAACAAGAGGATATGCAATAGCTGAAAAAGATAAAAAAACTATAAAAAGTATTAAAGACATAAAAAAAGATGATATAATAGATTTAAAATTTATAGATGGAAAAATAGAAACAAAAGTTATATAAATATTAAGGAGATAATTACTATGAAAAATAAAAAAAAGAAAATTATAATTGGAATAATAGCTATAATATTAGTAATTGCAATCGTATTATTAACTATAAATTTAATAAATATAAGAAAAGAAAAGCAGAATGAAGAAACTGTTGTTGAAAATACAGTAATTGAAAATGAAACAGATAATAATGAATTAAATAATGAAAATGAAATAGAAAACGAAATAACGGATAATGAAAATGATAATGATAATAATGAAAATAATGTATCTAAAAATACAGTTCAAAATAAAATTGAAAATACTCCTGTTGAAGACTCTGAACAAGAAGTAGATGAGGAAACAATTCAAAAACAAGGGAATGCTCAAGAGAAGGCAATAAGCATAGCAAAAAAAGACTGGGGAGAAGATAACACAGTGTACTTTTCATTTGAAGGAAAGAATAATGGGAAATATAGAGTATGTGTAAGAAAAGTAGATACAACTTATGCTATAAGATATTATATGATAAATGTGGATAATGGAACATTTGAAATTGAAGAATAGGAGGATAAAATGGAAGAAAAAATAAACTTTGAAGATACGATGAAACAATTAGAGGAAGTTGTTCAAAATTTAGAAAATGGAGAATTAAATTTAGATGAATCTATTAAAGAATTTGAAAAGGGAATGAAACTTTCGAAAAATGCAAGTAAATATTTAGAAGATGCAGAAAAGAAGATTACTATATTAGTAAAAGATAAAGATGGTGGATTAGAAGAGAAAGAATTTTAGAACAAAGTAAGATGTGTGAAGTGAAAATATTTACCAATCAACAAAAATAAAAAATAGGAGGTATTTATGGAAGATATAGAAATAGCAAGAAATGCAAAATTAAAAAACATAACTGAAATTGCAGAAAAATTAGGAATTGACGAAGAATATATTGAGCAATATGGAAAGTATAAAGCAAAAATATCAAATGCTTTATATGAAAAAAAGAAAAATGATAAAGATGGAAAATTGATACTTGTAACTTCAATTAATCCAACACCTTTAGGAGAAGGAAAGACAACTATATCAATTGGACTAGCAGATGGACTTTCACAAATTGGAAAGAAACCAATATTAGCATTAAGAGAACCTTCACTTCGGACCAGTTTTTGGAATAAAAGGAGGAGCAACAGGTGGTGGATATGTGCAAGTTGCACCAATGGAAGAAATAAATCTTCATTTTACTGGGGACATACATGCAATAACATCAGCTAATAATCTTCTATCAGCAATAATAGATAATCATATTTTCCAAGGAAATGAATTAGGCATAGATAAAGTAATTTGGAAAAGATGTGTAGACCTAAACGACAGAGCTTTAAGAAAAGTTCAAATTGCATTATCTGGCGAGAAAGGAGCAGTACCTCGTGAAGATGGATTTGATATAACAGTTGCATCTGAAATAATGGCAATATTCTGCTTAGCAGAAAATTTAGAAGATTTAAAAAGAAAACTTGGAAATATAGTTATAGGATATAATAAAAAAGGTGAAGAAATAAAAGCAAAAGATTTAAAAGCAGAAGGAGCAATGACAGTTCTTTTAAAAGATGCTTTAAAACCAAATTTAGTGCAGACATTAGAAAACACTCCAGCAATTATACATGGTGGACCATTTGCAAATATAGCACATGGTTGCAATAGCGTAATTGCAACAAAAATGGCAATGAAACTTGCAGACTACTGTATAACAGAAGCAGGATTTGGAGCAGATTTAGGTGCAGAAAAATTCTTAGATATTAAAACAAGAAATCTACCAAAAGCACCAGATGCAGTTGTTTGTGTTGCAACAATTAAAGCACTTAAATATCATGGCGGAATGCCAATAGAAAACATAAAAGAAGAAAGTATAGAATACCTAGAAAAGGGAATTCATAATTTATTAAAACATATAGATAATTTAAAAAATATATATGGATTAAATGTAATTGTTGGAATAAATAAATACATAACAGATACAGATAATGAAATTAATTATTTAAGAACAAAGCTCGAAGAAAAAGGGGTTAATATAAGTTTAGTAGAAGCATGGGAAAAAGGTGGAAAAGGAGCAGTAGACTTAGCAGAAAAAATAATAAGCTTATGTGAAAAGCCATCAAACTTTAAATACTGTTACAATTTAGAAGATAGTATAAAAGAAAAAATAGAAAAAATAGCAACTAGAGTATATGGAGCAGAGGGAGTAGAATATACAGATGAAGCATTAAAGATAATAGACGATTTGGAAAGAAGCGGATATGGAAAAATGCCAGTTTGTATAGCAAAAACACAATATTCGTTATCAGACGATGCAAAAGACCTACTATGTGAAAAGCCATTTAAAATACATGTAAGAAATGTAATACTAAAATCTGGAGCAGGCTTTATAGTAATACTTACAGGAAATATATTTACAATGCCAGGACTTCCAAAAAATCCAGCATCAGAAAAAATAGATATAGACGAAAATGGAGAAATAGTTGGAATATTTTAAATAATAATAAAAATATTTACAGAAGCTTTTTGCTTTATATATTTTTTAAGAATAAAATTAAGTAACTATGTAAATTAATAATTAAAAGAATTAATAATTTACATTGACAAAGAAAATATTAATAACTTATAATAAAGAAGAAAAAAGATAATAATAAAAATATTGCAAACTGTATGGGATTGAATCACACGGTAACTTAGAAACAAAAGAAAGAGAGAAAAAAGCACATGAAAAAAGAAAAATTTAAAAACAGAGGAATTACCTTAATTGCACTAATAATCACAATAATAGTAATGTTAATACTAGTAGCAGTAACAGTAAGCATAGCAATAAATGGGGGACTATTTAAAACTGCAAAACAAGCAAAAGCAGACACACAAGCAAACATAGATGCAGAACAAAGATTAGCAAGTGGAAGAATAAAAGTAGATGGTAAATGGTATGACTCATTAGAAGATTACACAAAAGGAATAGAATCATCAGACCAAAATGACGGATCATCAAAATGGGCACAAGATACAGAAGGAAATATAACATATGAAGGAAAAGATTCGGGAATAAAAATAGGGGACTACGTAGATTATAAACCAAAATCAGAACAATCTACTTATACAAGTGATAAATTAGGAGAAAAATATACTGCTTATTCAAGTAATTCAGAATTAACAACAGATTCAAATTTAAACTGGAGAGTATTAGGAGTAGACGCAAAAGGATGCCTAACATTAATAAGCGATAAGCCAACAACTCAAAAGGTTTATTTTATAGGAGCGTCAGGATATAACAATGGAGTATATATATTAAATGATATATGTAAAGCATTATATAGTAATAAAGACTTAGGGGTAACAGCAAGAAGTATAACAATAGAAGATATAGAAGCAGGATTTAAAGAAGAAACAGGAATAGATGCAAGGAATAAATACACTTATTATGATACACAATATGGAAAGACAAAAACATATAGCAGTAATTTAAAATACCCAATACTATATAATTTAGAGAAGGGTTCAGGAGTAGGAACTACTACAGTCAAGGAAACGGGAATTGAAGGAAGTGATCCTTATTACGAAGAAGCTCAATTAACATCTAAACCAGAAAATAAAGAAAGTGACGAAGCAAAATCAAATTTAACATGTACACAAACATATTACTATTTTAATTCTACACCAGAAAATTATTGTAAAAATAAAACATTTTACAATATGATATTTAAAACAAACACATATTATTGGTTGGCGTCGCGCTATGTAGAATGCGGCCCTAACTATGCGTACTTTGGATTGCGCCGTGTAGAAGATGCTAACCTTATCGGTAGCATCTTGTTCGCCTCGGATGGCGGTACGAGCAACCACCCCGATTCCCTTCGCCCGGTAGTTTCTCTAGGATCTAATATCTCAATAGAAACAGTAACCAGCAATTCCGTTAGTAACCCACATAAAATACCGGGACTTGAGTAATTCATAAGAGTAAAACTCTGCAGGAAGATGAGCGTGATGGCGATGATTTAAAGTTCTATCTCTTTAGCAGATATTCGGAAGGTCGTGTTGCAATGTTGGGAGAATTAAGGCTTTTTGAGTGGCCTGAACATCGCGACGGTCGATGGAGATACGAATATCTATATGTTTTGACATATCTTAATGAGGATGTCCCTAAAGAAAGCGTTATTGTCGACGGTGGAGAATACTACTATTATAAAGATTAAAGGTCGTTTAGTGTGCTTACTGTTGACTCGCTGAACATCTACTTAAGTAATCTCAAATAAAATTAAGAATAAAAAAAACCACTTTTGGAAAGAATATTTCCAAAGGTGGTTTTTTATGAAAGTTTTTTTAAAAAACAGAAAAAATATAATAGCTATAGCTTTATTAATGCTATCAACAATATTATTCTTATCATACAATATATTTTTTAGAGAAGATAGCAATACAAGTTATGCACTCTCTAAATATGGCTCTAGGAGTGACGAAGTAAGACAAATACAAACAAAATTAAAAAGATGGGGATACTATAACGGTTCAGTAGATGGAATTTATGGTTCTCAAACTTTATCTGCAGTAAAATGGTTTCAATCTAAAAACGGACTTTCAGTAGATGGAATAGCAGGTACAAAAACACTTAATGCAATGGGAATATATTCATCATCTAATACTAATACAGCAGCTAATTCTGGTTCAGATTTAAATTTACTTTCAAGATTAGTTTATGCAGAAAGTAGGGGCGAGCCATATACTGGACAAGTCGCAGTAGCGTCTGTTGTATTAAATAGAGTAAAAAGTTCATCATTTCCAAATAGCGTAGCAGGAGTTATATATCAATCTGGAGCATTTTCGGTAGTAAGTGATGGTCAAATAAACCTATCCCCAAATGCAACAGCAAAAAAAGCTGCACAAGATGCAATAAATGGATGGGATCCATCATACGGAGCAATATACTATTTTAACCCAAACACTGCAAAGAGTGCATGGATTTGGTCTAGACCTTTAACTGTTGTAATAGGAAATCATAGATTTTGTAAATAAAATTACAGATTAAAAGGGAAATTTTATTTTTGATTCCAAAAAATTAAATCTTCTTGAGAATATTCTTTAGGGCTTAATCCCACTTTTGTTTTCATATAATTTAAAAGAAATATATATATTACAAAGAATATAGAACCTATAATTATAAAAGTATAGGAAGTAGTTGTTATGCTAAGCAAAAACGATGCGAAAAATGATAGCATAACACGACCAAAGTTTTCAAGTAATGAATTAATAGCAAATATTTTTGTATTAACATTAGTATTAGAAAAATTATTAAGATATTTTTGTATTAAAGTATAATAAGGGCCTTTTATAATTCCTACCAATACAATTGTTAATAAACAACTCATAAGCGAAACTATAAAACTAATATTGCATATTACTAATAATCCTGTAATAATAAAAGATGAAACTAAAGAAAGTGAGAACCATGAAAGAGCTCTATTTCGTAATTTATTGTGAAACCAATGCTGTTTGCTTGCTGATAGTGAAGATATCGTTTGCATAATTGCAACTATTATCCCAAAATATTGTTCAGGAACACCAATATCTACTAGAATACTACTTCTTAATGTTCCAAAAGTAGATAAAATTCCATAGAAACATAGTGAAAAAGTAAGCAATGATTTTAAACGATTAGATTTTATTATTTGTTTAAAGGTAGTTAATATATTTCTATAATACGTAATAAAGCTTACTGATTTATGATTGGTATGTTTTATTTCATAATAAGGTTCTTCAAATGCAAGAGATATTATAGTTGAGATTAAGCAACAAATAAAACATATAATCATTGGAATATATGGATTAACTACATATAAAAAACCAGTAGTAGCTGAAGAAATTGCATCAAACACATAATAGAAGCTACTTCCTTTTGCATCAATTTTTGAATATATTTTAGATGAGAAAGATGATTTTGGTATAGAATCAGATAAAAGTGTAGGTTCACAAATACCTTTGAGTCCATAACCAATTGCTTGAATTAAACTATATAGTATTAATAGGTAAAATCCATTACCAACAATTATCATTAAGATACTTATAGAAACAAGAAGATTTCCAATCAATAATGATTTCTGTTTTCCCAATAAATCAGTTATATTTATACAAAATATTTGAAAACCAACACGAAAAATAGCATAAAAAGAATCTGTAAGCAATACTTGTGATGCAGTAAATTTTTTTACCTGTGTTAAAAATAAAAACGATATTGCATAATAAAATAATAAATCCCAACTAAACATCTTGTATAATGGAAATATTCTCATATTATTTTTTTTCATCATTTGTTCATTCATTACTTTTATCTCCTAATAATAATTCCATTTCATTATATATAAATAAAATAGTTTTATCAATAGTATATAAAAACAATTTTAAAATTTGTAAAAATTAAAAATCTTGACATTAATTAAAGATATTGATAATATATATACATAAATGGAGGAGTAGATGATTTTTTATCCTGATATATACTTAAATAATCTAAAAGAGATAACAATAGAACTACTAAAAAAAAATAATATTAAAGGACTTTTATTAGATGTAGATAACACACTTATTGATTTTGATTTAAAAATATTAGAAGGCTCAAAAAAGTGGTGTGAAGATTTAAAAAACGAAGATATAAAGCTATGTATACTATCTAACACTAATAAAATAGAAAAGGTAAAAAAAGTAGCAGAAAATTTAGATTTACCATATATAAATTTTGCAAAAAAACCTTTTAAAAAGGGCTTTAAAAAAGCAATAGATTTATTAAAATTAGATGCAAAAAACATTGCAACAGTTGGAGATCAAATAATGACAGATGTCCTTCGGAGGAAATAGAATGGGAATGTTTACAATCCTCACAAAGCCACTTCGGAAAAAAAGATATATTAATAACAAGAGTAAAAAGACCTTTAGAAAATTTTATAATAAAAAGATATTTGAACAAGGTAAAAAGGGAAAGCGAGAGATAAAAATGTATTTTAACGATGTACATATTCTATATTATGCTATGTTTGCAATAATTGGGGGGATAATTGGACAGTTTATTGATTATTGTAATAGGTGCTTTTTAAATGAGCGAAAGATATTTTCAAAGGAAAGTTTTTCAAAATATAAAAGAATAATACTTCCAAATTATTTATTAATTTTAGTTAATGCAACAGGATATATTGCTTTAGTGTATAAATTTGGATTGCATTTTGGATTATTACAAAACATAGATTTAATTAAATATATAATACTTCTTCCAATGCTTTTATGTGCGTTCGTTGTGGATTTAAAAGAGCAAATTATACCGAACAGATTAAATTTATTAATATTTGAAGTTGGATTAGTATTTGTATTTTTACATGGGTTTAGTAATATAAATATAGCTCTAAATATGTTAATAGGAATGATAACAGGCGGAGCAATATTTTTAATTATTACATTACTTGGAGGACTTATTGCAGGAAAAGAAGCAATGGGAATGGGTGATGTAAAATTAATGGGTGCGTTAGGACTATATTTTGGTTTGCAAAATATAGTTGTAATATCAGTATTAGCGTTTTTAATAGGAGCAATTGGAAGTATAATATTTATGATAATTAAAAGAAAAACTGCAAATACATATATACCTTTTGGACCGTTTATTGTAATATCATCAGTTATAACAATATTTGTACCATTTAATATCTTATTTATTATATTAATGAAAATCTTTACATTGGGAATGTATTAGGAAAGTGAATAATTAAAAATAAAGGGTGAAAAGTACAAAATTTGCTTTGTAAATTTTTTGGAAAGGAGGCAATTTATGAATTATAAAATACGTGCCTTAAGAGAAAAATTAAAAAGTTTAAATTTAGAGGGAATGATAGTATCAAATCCTACCAACATAAGATATCTTACAAATATAGAGTCAGAAGGTACTTTGCTAATTACAAGAAAAGAGAATATTTTTTTAACATATACAATGTATTTAGAAGATGTTAACAGAATACTTACAATAGATGATGAGATAATAGTTGCAGATGTAAGAGATGTTTCAGCAGAAGAAGCAGAAAATTTTTTTGTGTTCTGCGAAAATATAGGATTTGAAGAAAACTATGTAACCTATGAACAGTATAAAAGATTAAAAAGAAGATATAGAATTAACAATATGGTTGAAACAGAAAATATAATAGAAAAGCAAAGGATGATTAAAGACGAAAAGGAAATAGAAAATATAAAAAAAGCTTGTGAAATAACAGATAAATGTTTTAAACATTTACTAGGATATATAAAAGAAGGTATGACAGAAAAGCAAATAGCTTTAGAGATAGAAATGTTTTTCAAAACTCATGATACAGATGGAGTATCATTTAATCCAATAGTTGCAAGTGGAGAAAATTCATCTATGCCACATTGGATTCCTTCTGATAGAAAGGTAAAAAATGCAGATCCAATATTAATAGATATGGGATGCAAATATAAAGGATATTGCTCAGACATGACAAGAACTATATTTATGGGATGCATTCTTGAAGAAATAAAGCCAGTATATGATTTAGTATTAAAAAATCAGAAAAATGTATTAGATTCTATGAGAAATAACTATAATATAAAAACACTTTCAAGAGGTGTAGATGATAGCTTTAAGTTAAGTAATTATTTACTAATACACGGACTAGGTCATGGAGTAGGTCTAGATATACATGAAATTCCATATATAAATTCTAAAAACGAGAGTTTTTTAAAAGAAAACATGGTAGTAACTGATGAGCCGGGGATATATTTACCAGGAAAATATGGAATTAGAATCGAAGATACTGTATTGATTAACAAAACAGATTGTATTACACTTACAAACTCTGAAAAAGGTTATGTGGTAATTTAATAATTTAAAATGTTAAAATCAAGCTGTTATATATTTTTATTAGAAGACAGCTTGTTTTTAAATTTAATCTTGATTAACTTATTATAATGATATATAATTAAAAAATATAAAAATAATATAATAATACAAATATATAAGGAGAATCAAAAATGAGAATATTAAAAGATTTTAAAATACCAGATTTTAAATTTCCAAAATTTAAAATGAAAAATGTAGAAAACATAGATGAAGTAAAAGTAGATTATGAAACTTTAAAAAAGAAACAAAACGAAGAAAAAGAAAAAAGTAAATACCATGAGCAAACACATTATAAGACAATAAAAGAAATATTTATAAGATCAAGAAATAAATTTGCTAATAAGGTTTGTATATTAGAAAAATTTAATCCAAAAGGAAATTTTACAGAGATTACATTTAAAGAGTTTACAGATGATGTAATTGCTTTAGGTACAGCACTTACAAGAAAATATAATTTAAAAGATGAAAGAGTTGTTATTGTAGGAGAAAATACATACAATTGGTATGTATCATATATGGCAATGCTTTGCGGAGTTGGAATAGCAGTACCAACAGACAAAGAATTACCAGCAAATGAAATGCAAAATGTAATAGAGCGTTCAAGAGCAACAGCAGTTATTTATTCTAGAAAGAAAAAGGAATTAATTAAAAAGATAGAAGATAATCTTCCGGGAGTTAAATATTTTATACAAATGAATTCAGATGAAAAACTAGTTGGAAGAGAAGTAGGATTTAATACAATAATTAATGAAGGTAAAGAAATGCTTAATTCTGGGGATGATTCTTTCATGAATATAGAAATAGATCCAGAAGAATTTAAGGTATTAATATTTACATCTGGTACAACATCAAATGCAAAAGGTGTTATGATTTGTAATAGAAATTTAGCAGAAAATGTTAATGCAGTTAGCCCATATGTAAAATTAGATGAAAATGATAGATTATTTTCAGTATTACCTTTGCATCATACATACGAATCTTCAATAGGATTTTTATTACCATTTGCTAATGGATGCTCAGTTGCAGTATGCCAAGGACTTAAATATATAGTGCCAAATTTAAAAGAAACACGGACCAACAGCAATGATTGCAGTTCCGTTATTAATAGAAAGTTTATATAAAAAAATAAATGCAACAATTCAAAAGAGCGGAAAATCAGGTCTTGTAAATTCTATGATACACGTAACAAATGCATTAAAAAGTGTTGGAGTAGATATAAAGAGAAAGGTATTTTCTGAAATTTATGAGAACTTAGGTGGAAGATTAAGAATAATAGTTTCTGCCGCAGCTCCAATAGATGCTAAAATAGGTAAATGGATACAAGATATAGGAATAAGCTTTCTACAAGGATATGGATTAACAGAAACAGCCCCTATTGCTGCATTGACTCCAGAATTTGAACCAAAAGTAGGGTCTGCTGGAAAGGCTGTTGTATGTGCAGAATTAAAAATAAACAATCCAAACGAAAATGGTGAAGGAGAAGTATTAATAAAAAGTGAAACTCTAATGATTGGATATTATGAAGATCAAGAAGCAACAGATAAGGTTATTAAAACAGACGAAGAAGGCAACAGATGGTTTAATTCAGGGGATGTTGGATATTTAGATGAGGACGGATTTTTATACATAACGGGAAGAAGTAAAAATGTAATTGTAACTCAAAATGGTAAAAATATATATCCAGAGGAAATAGAATTAATGCTTGGAAATATATCAGAAATAAAAGAATGTATGGTATATGGAAAAGAAGTAGAGGGAGAAAAAGAATTAGTTATTTCTGCTAGAGTAATTCCAAATTATGAAGAAATAGAAGAAAAATACGGTAAAGATTTATCTGATGAGAAAATTCATGATATTATATGGGAAAAGGTTAAAGAAGTAAATCACAAATTAACTTCATACAAAGCAATAAAAAATCTAGAAATAAAGAAAGATGAATTTGTAAAAACAACAACTATGAAAATAAAACGTTATGCAGAAATAGAGAAAAACAAATAGAAATATTACAATTGTGTTACAATTTATTGAAATAGCTTTTTCTCTATTGACAGAATAGTTTAAATTGTATTAAAATAAGACTGAAATAAATTACAAATGTTTTTAAGTCCTATTAGACATTTTGTAGAAAAAGATATTACTTAGGACAAAGGAGGCGAGTTTACAATGCTTTTTTTTCATAAACCAGGCATAGTAAACGTGAAGATGATAATTACAGAAGAAAAAATTTTATCAAATATTGATAAAGTACAAAAAATGATAAATCCTAACAATAAAAAACAAATAATACAATTAGAAGAGGATGCATACTTTAAGGATTTAATAGATTCTATAAAAACATATTTAATAGAATACCCAAAAAAGAAGAATTTTCCTGCAAGTGTATATAAAGCATCTTATGGTTTAGTAGAATTTGCTACAAATCAATTTGAAGAAAACACTAAAAAAGTTGAACAATTAATAAGGCAAAGAGAGAACAATATTGCTAAAGCTAATGAATTGAAAGATATATTTGAGGCTGTTCAATCTAAAGATAAAGAATGGAAAACCAGAGTAAAACAAATTAGTAATATAATGTCAGAAGATGTTATAGAAGCTCTAACAATAATTGGAAAATGTAAAACTAAAAGACCAGCAAACTATGATGATGCTGTAAAACTAATAAAAGCTCGAATATCAAATCTCGAAGGAAATTTACACATTGAAATAGATATGGAAAGAATTGAAGATAGATCGAAAGCATTAAGTTACATAGGGATTGAAATAGCAGAAGCACTTAAAGGAATACCAACACCAGTAGAAACACCTAAAAAAGTACAAACAGAATCAAAAGTAGTAGAACAACCTGTAGTAGAAAAAGATTCATATATTAAAGAAACAAGGTTTGAAGTTAAACCATCATTATGGGAGAGAATTAAAAATAGTAAATTAGTAAGAACAATATCATACATAATGAAAATAAGAGTAGTATTAGATGTTCCAACACTTCCAGAAGGTAAAGGAGAAAATAACTAATATAAAAATAGAACGGAACTTATATTTCCGTCCTATTTTTTTTAAAAAATAAAGGAGATGTGTCCCAAATGCAACAAGAATGCCCAATGGGGACTGTTTATAAGGAGGTTTTTATGAGCAAATATGATGAGCAGTATTTAGATTTAGTGGAAAAAATATTAACAAAAGGATATTACGATCAGAATAGAACAGGTATTGCAACATATAAATTACCACACCAAATATTACAATTTGATTTAGAAGATGAATTTCCAATACTTACTACAAAATTTGTAGCATTTAAAGCTGCTGTAAAAGAATTATTATGGATATTCCAAAAACAATCTAATAAAATTAGTGATTTACATGAGCAAAATGTTCACATTTGGGATGAATGGGAAATGGAAGATGGAACAATAGGGACATCATATGGATGGATTGTTAAAGAATTTAAACAAGTAGATAAATTAATAAATCAATTAAAAACAAATCCACAAGACAGAAGAATGGTAATAAATCTATGGCAAATACCATATCTAGATACAGGAGCATTATATCCATGCGTATTTAATAGTTGTTGGGATGTAACAGACGGAAGATTAAATTGTATGCTTACAATAAGGTCAAATGATATTCCTTTAGGACATCCTTTTAATGTAACTCAGTATGCAGTATTTGTTCATTTACTTGCCCAAGTAACAAATTTAAAGCCAGGAATGCTTACAGTATGCATTAGCAATGCCCACATTTATGAAAATCAAATAGAAGGAATGAAAGAACAGCTATCGAGAAGAGATAAAGCTTATCCAGCTCCAAAACTTTGGATAAACCCAGAAATAAAAGATTTTTACGATTTTAAGCCAGAAGATATAGAATTAATAGATTATAAACATTTAGGAAAAATAAAAATGGATGTAGCTGTTTAGAGTCTAATCTGACAAACAAAAAGAAAGAGGCGATATTTATGCTTAGTATAATAGTTGCAATAGCTAATGAAAATGTAATAGGAAAAGATAACAAATTGATTTGGCATTTACCAGAAGATTTAAAGAGATTCAAAAAAATAACATCAGGACATAAAATAATAATGGGAAGAAAAACTTTTGAATCGTTAGGAAGAGTATTACCAAATAGAAAACATATCATTTTATGTAACGATATGAAAATGGATATAAATAATGAGAATGTTGAAATTTTAGATGATATATCAAAATTAGAGAGATATATAAATTCTAATGAAGAATGTTTTGTAATAGGTGGAGCAACAATATATAAGCTACTTATGCCATATGCAAACAAAATGTATATAACAAAAATAAATCAAAGTTTTGAAGGAGATGTGTATTTTCCAGAAATAAAAGAAGAAATATGGAAAGAAATATCAAGAGAAAAAGGTTTAAAAAACAAGGAAAATCCTTTTGATTATGAATATATTACATATATAAGAAAATAGTTAAAAAGGAGAATTTCTCCTTTTTTCTATTTGGTTCATAATTGAAGGAGATAAAAATGGAAAAGTTAATTATAATTTGCCCACTTATATTTGTGAGTGGGATTTTGGATGCAATTGTTGGTGGGGGAGCATTAATTAGTTTACCAACATATATGGCATGTGGAAATGCAAGAATTGTTAATTGTTCATTAAATTTTATTGCTATGATAACTTTTCTGATTTCTGGAAAAATAATGTTTGAAATAGCAATTCCTGCTGCAATTTGTTCAATATTAGGAAATTATATAGGAGCTGGGTTAGCAATAAAGAAAGAGAATAAAATAGTTAAACCGCTATTTATAGCTATATTTTTAGTTTTATTTATAAAACTTATATATGATTATAGGTTTACAATAGATATGTCACACCAAAGGGAAATAAAATTGAAAAGGAAATACCAAATATGATATAGTTTTAA
>CANRDJ010000014.1 GCA_947629355.1 uncultured Clostridia bacterium | reverse complement strand
GTTTTTGCATTTGCTCCTCCTATGTATCTGTATAGGCTCATACCTAATGAATTTGCTGCTGCTTTAGAACAAGCAAGTGATACTCCAAGTGTTGCATTTGCTCCAAGTTTTCCTTTATTTTCTGTTCCGTCTATTTCTATTAATTTTTTGTCTATTTCTACTTGGTCAAATACATTCATTCCTTCTAATTCTTTTGATATTATTTCGTTTACGTTTTGGGCTGCTTTTAAAACACCTTTTCCTAAATATCTAGAATTATCTCCATCTCTTAATTCTACTGCTTCAAAGCTTCCTGTTGATGCTCCTGATGGAACAGAAGCTACTCCATTTGTACCTTCTTCTGTAATTACCTCAACTTGCAGAGTTGGGTTTCCTCTAGAGTCTAATATTTCTAGAGCTTTAACTTCTTCAATTGCTAAATATTCCTTCATGAATATTCCTCCTTTAAAATATATATTTAATTATAAATTAATTAACTTATTTTTCTAATAAACTTTCACCTGTCATTTCTGTTGGTTTTTCTATTCCCATAATATCAAGCATTGTTGGTGTAAGGTCAGCAAGTCTTCCCTCTTTTAATTTTGCATCTTTTCCTACTAATATTAATGGTACTACATTTGTTGTATGTGCTGTATGTGGTTCGCCTGTAGCATAATCTATCATCTGTTCTGAATTTCCATGATCAGCCGTAATTAATAATACTCCTCCATTATTTTCTACTGCTTCTACAACTCTTCCTACACATTCATCTATTGTTTCTAATGCCTTTATTGCAGCATCCAAGTTTCCTGTATGTCCAACCATATCTGGATTTGCATAGTTTAATATTATAGAATCATATTTTTTAGAATTAATTGCTTCAACTACATTGTCGGTTACTTCTATTGCACTCATTTCTGGTTTTAAATCATATGTTTCTACTTTTGGTGATGGAATCAATATTCTATCTTCTCCTGGATATTGCTTTTCTTCTCCTCCATTAAAGAAGAATGTTACATGTGCATATTTTTCTGTTTCTGCAATTCTTAGCTGTGTCATGCCTCTTTTACCTAATATTTCACCAAATGTATTTTTTATTTCATCCTTCTTAAAAGCTATATGTACATTTTTAATTGTTTCATCATAATTTGTAAAGCACACATAGTATAATGGAAAATACTTTCTTTCAAACCCATCAAACTCTCTATCTACTAGACTTCTTGTAATTTCTCTTGCCCTATCTGGTCTAAAATTAAAGAATATTACTGAATCATTTTCTGAAATAGTTGCAATTGGTTCTCCGTTATTGCAAATTAAAGTTGGTACCACAAATTCGTCAAATACTTCTTTTTGATATGATTTTTCTATTGCTAATCCCGCACTTGCTTCTTTTTCTCCAACTCCATTAACTATTGCATCATAAGCTTTGCTTACTCTTTCCCAACGTTTATCTCTATCCATTGCATAAAATCTACCAGAAATACTTGCAATTTTTCCTACACCTTTTTCTTCCATTTTCTTTTCTAAATCTGTTATATATGTCTCTGCCGATAGTGGAGGTGTATCTCTTCCATCTAAAAAGCAGTGTACATATACATCTTCAAAATCTTTTCTTTTTGCAAGTTCTAATAATGCATATAAATGACGTATATGACTATGTACTCCACCATCTGATAATAATCCCATTATATGCAATTTAGAATGATGTTTTTGACAATTTTCTATTGCACCTACAAGTTCTGGTATGCTAAAGAAGTCTCCATCCTCTATTGATTTTGTTATTCTTGTTAATTCTTGATAAACAATTCTTCCTGCACCTATATTAGTATGTCCTACCTCTGAATTACCCATTTGACCGCTTTGGAAGTCCTACATCTAATCCACTAGTTTTTATTGTTGTTGTAGGATTTTGTTTCATTAATTTATCTAAAACAGGTGTATTTGCAAGTTTTACTGCATTTCCATCTTCTCTTTCGTTTATTCCATAACCGTCTAATATCATAAGCATTGTTAATTTTTTATCCATAATTATATCTTTCCTCATCTTCCTTATTTGTAATTTACTATTTTTGCAAATTCTTTTGCATCTAAGCTTGCTCCACCTACTAAACCACCATCTATATCTGACATTTCAAATAAATCCTTTGCATTTCCAGATTTTACACTTCCACCATATTGTATTATAACACTTTCTGCTACTTCTTTTCCATATATTTGTGCAATTTTTTCTCTAATCCATTTTATTGTTTCATTTGCATCTTCTTTTGTAGCAGTTTTTCCTGTTCCAATTGCCCAAATTGGCTCATATGCTATAATTGTCTTTTCTACTTCTTCATTTGTTAATCCTTCTAATGCAAGTTTTATTTGAGTAGTTACTATTTCTTTAGCTTGATTTGCTTCTCTTTGTTCGAGGCTTTCACCAACACATACGATTGGTTTTAGTCCTAAAACATGTGCTTTTTTTAATTTTTTATTTACTGTTTCATCAGTTTCTCCATAATATGCTCTTCTTTCTGAATGTCCAATTATTACATATTCTACTCCTATTGATTTAAGCATTTCTCCTGAAACTTCTCCTGTATATGCACCTTTTTCCTCATAATGCATATTTTGTGCTCCTATTTTTATATTTGTATCTTGAGTATGTAACAAGCTATAGAATAAATCTGTATATGGAACACATAGAACCACTTCATTTTCTGCACTCTTTACAAGTGGTGCGAGTTCTGAAATAAACTCCATAGCCTCATTTGGTAATTTGTTCATTTTCCAATTTCCTGCAATTACTTTTTTTCTCATAGAAACCTCTCCTTTATTATTTATTTTGAAGGCAGTCTATTCCTGGTAAAACTTTACCTTCTAAGAATTCAAGTGATGCTCCACCGCCTGTTGATATGTGTGTCATTTTATCTGCTAAACCTAATTTTTCAATTGCTGCTGCTGAATCTCCTCCACCTATTATTGTTGTAGCATCTAAATTTGCTAATATTTTTGCAACTTCATTTGTTCCTTGTGCAAATTTTTCAAACTCAAATACACCTAGAGGTCCATTCCATACAACAGTTTTTGCATTTTTTAATACTTCTTTAAAATTTTCTATTGTTTTACTTCCAATGTCTAATCCCATATATCCATCAGGAATTTGATCTGATGGCACTTCTATATAATTTACTTCATTAGAAAATTCTTTTGCTACTTTATTATCAACTGGTAATAATAATTTTACACCTTTAGTTTCTGCTTTTTCTAAAAGATTTTTTGCTAAATCTAGTTTATCTTCTTCGCATAATGATGTTCCTATTTTTAATCCTTTTGCTTTCAAGAAAGTATATGTCATTCCTCCACCTATTATTAAAGTATCTACTTTATCTATTAAATTTTCTATTACTCCTATTTTATCTGATACTTTTGCTCCACCAAGTATTGCAACAAATGGCCTTTTAGGATTTTCTAATGCTCCACCTAAAAATTCTAACTCTTTTTCAATTAAAAAACCTGAAACTGCTGGCAAGTAATCTGCAACTCCTGCTGTTGAACTATGAGCTCTATGTGATGTTCCAAAAGCATCATTTACATATATTTCTGCAAAACTTGCAAGTTTTTTTGAAAATTCAGAATCATTTTTTTCTTCTTCACTGTGAAATCTAACATTTTCTAAAAGAACAACTTCTCCTTCTTTTATGTTTGATGTAAGTGTTTCTGCATCTTCACCTATAACATCTTTTGCAAGCTTTACATCTTTTCCTAATAATTTTGATAATTCTTCTGCTACTGGTTTTAATGAATATTTAGGATTAACTTCTCCTTTTGGCCTTCCTAAATGTGAACAAAGTATAACTTTAGCATTATTAGCTAATAGATATTGAATTGTAGGTATAGCTGCTCTTATTCTTCTGTTATCAGTTATTTTACCTGTTTCTTTATCTAAAGGTACATTAAAATCACACCTAACTAATACCTTTTTTCCTATTACGTCAATATCTCTTACAGTCTTTTTATTCATGATTATCTCCCCTTTTCACTTTTGTAGGGGTCACTGCCCTTAAGCGACCCACGGGCTGCCGAGGGCGGCAGCCCCTACAGTTCATAATTTATAAAGGTTATTTTACATTATAATTTCCTTATAATATATTTATTTGTCTAATTCTGCAAAGTATTTTATTGTTCTTACCATTTGACTTGTATATGAATTTTCATTATCATACCAAGCAACTACTTGAACTTGATATAGTCCATCAGATATTTTTGTTACCATTGTTTGTGTTGCGTCAAATAAAGAACCATAGGTAATTCCTATAATATCTGAAGATACTAATGGTTCTTCAGTATATCCAAAAGATTCACTTGACTGATTCTTCATTGCTTCATTTATTTTTTCTGGTGTTATATCTTCCCCTTTAACAACTGCTATTAATATTGTTGTTGAACCTGTTGGAACTGGAACTCTTTGAGCAGATCCTATTAATTTTCCATTTAATTCTGGAATAACTAGTCCTATCGCTTTTGCAGCTCCTGTTGAATTAGGAACAATATTTACTGCAGCAGCTCTTGCTCTTCTTAAATCTGCTTTTCTGTGTGGACCATCTAGTAACATTTGGTCTCCTGTATATGCATGAACTGTTGTCATTATTCCTGACTGAATAGGTGCATAATCATTTAATGCTTTTGCCATAGGTGCTAAACAGTTTGTTGTACATGATGCTGCAGATATAATTTTATCATCTGCTGTTAATACATTTTCATTAACTCCAAATACTACTGTTGGCAAATCTTTCCCAGCTGGTGCTGATATAACTACTTTTTTTGCTCCTGCTTTAATATGAGCTTCTGCTTTTTCTTTTGTTGTATAGAAACCTGTACATTCTAATACAACATCTACTCCAATTTCACCCCATGGTAAATCTGCTGCATCTTTTTCTGCATATATTTTTATTGTTTTTCCATCTACTGTTATTGAATCCTCTCCAGCAAATACCGTATCTGCTTTTTCGTATCTTTTTTGTGCTGAATCATATTTCAATAAATGTGCTAGCATACTTGGGCTTGTTAAATCGTTTATCGCAACTATTTCATACCCCTCTGATCCAAACATTTGTCTAAATGCTAGACGTCCTATACGTCCAAACCCATTAATCGCTACTTTCACTGACATAAAAATTCCTCTCTTTCCGATGTCCTTAAAAAACATCTATCAATTATATTATTCTCAACAAAATGTATTCTATAACAAAAAAGAACACAATTCAAGTGTTCTTTTTAATTATTTTATAATGTTTTATATTAAAATACTTTTTTTCCTTTATATGTAATTGGAACTTCTTGAAATAAAAAGTTTTTAACTGATTTCCATGTAATTTCTTTATGTAAAAATTCATTTATTTCATCTTCAATTTTTTGTTGATATGGTGTCAATTCTACTTTTATTTCATAGAATAATACATTTCTTATTTTGGTCCATACACTTATTTTTTCTGGTAAATTCGTTTCAGCTACTCTAAATGTTGAATCACCTACTTGTTCATTTGAATTTGACTCTAATTTATCTAATGCACTTTCTTGAGAAACATTTATTTTTTTTAATGAATCTGCAAGTTCTTTTATTGATTTGTTTGATAATTCTTCTGTTACTTCATTGTTTAAATTTTCTGACATTTTATATCCTCCCTTTGATATGTTTTCATACCTATTTATCTTTTGTAAATTCAATTAATATATTATATTTTATACTACAAATAAATAATTTTATCAATACTTTCTAGTTAATTTTGTATTACTTTTTTGTTACAAGTTTGTTACAATTTTATTGCGTAATTTCCCCTATCAACTCTAGATTATCTTCATCTATTAATTTTACATTTATAATTTTGTTTTCTATGTTTTTATATTTTACCTTAACTACCATATAGTTTAATGTATGTCCTTTTATATAATTATCTTCTTTTTGTTCAAATAACACTTCTGTTTCTTTATTAATATATTTATTTAAGAAATTTTTTTCATTTTTGCTAGAAAGTTCAATAAGTTTATTACTTCTTTCTTCTTTAATATTTCCATCTATTTGATTAGGCATTACTGCTGCTCTTGTTCCTTTCCTTTGAGAATACTTAAATATATGCATTTTATAAAAATTAATTTTCTTCAAAAAATTATATGTAATATTAAATTCTTCATCTGTCTCTCCTGGAAATCCTACTATTATATCTGTTGTAAGGGCTACATTTGGAAATGCATTTCTTAATCTTTGCACTACTTTTTCAAAATCTTCTGCAGTATATTTTCTATTCATTCTTTTTAAAGTTTGCGTACATCCACTCTGAAGAGATAAATGAAAATGATTACATATCTTATCTACTTTTTTTAATCTTTGTACAAACTCATCTGTTACAATATTGGGCTCTAATGATCCAAGTCTTATTCTCTTTAAGCCATCTATTTTATTTATTTCCTCTAATAAGTCAATTAACCTTATATTACTATCCTTAAAATCAACACCATATGATGCAATATGAATACCTGTTATTACAACTTCTTGCAATCCCTTTTTCACTATACTTTTTATTTCATCAATTATATTATCTAGCTTTCTACTTCTTACTCTTCCTTTAGCGTATGGAATTATACAGTATGAACAAAAATTATTACATCCATCTTGTACTTTAATTAATGCTCTTGTTTTTTCTGTATACTCTGTTATTCCAAAATCCACAAATTCCTTTTGATTATTTATATCTGTCATAGTAATCTTATTATTAATATTTGTTACAGAATGGATCTGATTTAAATTGCTAAGATAGTTTTCAGTTATTTTTACAATATCCTTTTTTTCAGTATTTCCTATAATTAAATCTATTTCTTCTATCTTCTCTAATTCCTTTGCTGCAACTTGAGCATAACATCCCGTCACAACAAGAGTAGCTTTAGGATTTATTTGTTTTACTCTTCTTATTATCTGTCTTGATTTTCTATCAGACATATTAGTTACTGTGCATGTATTTATTACATATATATCTGATGTATCTTCAAAATCAACTACTTCATATTGTTTTTCTATAAACTTCTCAATCATTGCATTAGTCTCATATTGATTTACTTTGCATCCTAATGTATAAAATGCTACTTTTTTCATTTTTTACTCCTTTATTATAAATTGTTATTTGTTTCATATTTAAAAAATGAATAGCAAATTATTCATTTTTAATTATTCACTATTCATTGTTAATTATCTATATTAAAGAGAATCTACAATTTATCTTCTTGTTCTTCCATCTAATGTATCTAAATTGTCTAATGCTTTTCCTGTCCCTAAAGCAACGCAACTTACTGTATCTTCTGCTATCATTACATTTATTCCAGTTTGTTCCTGTAATAGCTTGTCTAATCCATCTACTAAGCATCCCCCACCTGTCATATATATTCCTCTGTCGCTTATATCTGCTGCAAGTTCTGGTGGTGTTTTTTCTAATGTAGAATGAACTGCGTCTACAATTAACATTGCCGGTTCTGCCAAAGCCTCCATCATTTCACTTGACTTTATTTTTATTGTTTTAGGAAGACCTGTTACTAAATCTCTTCCTCTTATATCCATTTCTACATCTTGTATTTTTGGATATACGCATCCAATATTAACTTTTAAATCTTCTGCTGTTCTTTCTCCTATCATAACATTATGTTTTTTCTTGATATATTTTACTATTGCTTCGTCAAATTTATCTCCAGCTACTTTTAATGAAGTACTTACAACTGAACCTCCAAGTGATATAACTGCAATATCTGTTGTTCCTCCACCAATATCTACTACCATATTTCCACATGCCTTAGATATATCTATTCCTGCACCAATTGCTGCTGCAATTGGCTCTTCTATTAGATATACTCTTCTTGCTCCAGCTTGTGATGCAGCATCTATTACTGCTTTTTTCTCAACCTCTGTTACTTGTGATGGTATGCATATCATAATTCTTGGTGCAAATACAAATTTACCACATATTTTGTTTATAAAATGTTTAAGCATTTTTTCTGTAACTGTATAGTCAGATATTACTCCATCTTTTAGAGGTCTTGTTGCAACAATATTACCTGGTGTTCTTCCAAGCATTCTCCTAGCTTCTCCACCTACTGCTAATACTTCATTTGTAATGTTATTTACTGCAACAACTGAAGGTTCTCTTAAAACAATACCTTTTCCCTTAACATATGCAATTACAGTAGCAGTACCTAAATCTATTCCTATATCTTGTCCAAATCCAAAACCTCTAAAATTAAACATTTAGCATCTATCCTTTCTAATATATATTTATTATTTACAGAAATATTACATTTATGTTGCAATTATATTACAAAATAAATAAAATAGCAAATGTTTTTTATATTTTTTTAAACAATTTGCTATTTTAGTTTATTTTAATAAGGTAATATATACCATAAAAGCAAAGCCCCTGCAATTGGTGTTGCTAGTTGAATAGTTTCATCAGTTATAATTGGATTAACATTTATATGTTCTTTATTATTATCTACAACTTTATCTGTAAATTCTATTTCTAATTTGTCTATATTTTCATATGTATAATCAATATTAAATTTTATAGTTTCATTTATATTAAAATATTTCAACTCTTTATATTCAGTACCTAAATATATTTTATCTTTATTATATAAATTTATTTGCAAATACATAAGTGGAATATATTCTCCTGTATTATTAGTTACACTTCCTTCTATATATCCAGATGAATATTTTGCTTTACATTCATTTATATTTATTTCTGGTGATTGAGTCTTTACTTCATAATTTATATTTTTGTAATCCTCGTCCATAGCTGCATATGTTAAACAATTTATTAATAAAAAAGCTATTATAAATATTAAGAAATATATCCAAAACTTTTTTAATGTTGCCATTTTATTTCTCCCTACAATTTAAATATTATTAATTATACTACAATTTATAAATTTTGTAAATAAAAAAAGTTGTATGTGTGATTAATTTTCATGTATAGTTTATGTAACTTATTTGATTATAGCATTTTTTAAGTGTTTTGTAAATAATAAAAGTCAAAATATGTGATTATTATTCACATTGTTTTTATAACTACTTAATAATATACAAAATATTCACCACTTTCGTGGTGAATATTCTGGGTTTTAACCTAGTGCTCTACTTAGCTAAGTATTGCTACACATGTTACTCCGCAACCGTTCTTGCATTGACCATTACAGTTAGGACAACCTTGTGCAAAAAGAACACCATGAACACTGGTAGAAGATACTGAATCAAGTTTCTTCTTAAGTGTGCTCATTTCTTTTGCTGAAAGTTCAAACATGATGCTTCCTCCTTATTTTTTTATTTTACATTAACTCTTCATTCAATTTATAAATCGAACGAAGAATATTGTAATCAGCGTCTTTAAGATCTTCATCTTTTTTTGACATAATTCTATGATATTTAACATAAGAATTAAAAGCAGCAATCATCTTATTAAACTCACAATGCTCTTTGTCTCTTTCATTAATTTTACCTGTTCTAGCATAATTCATTCCGTAACAAGTAGAACAAACATTTTTTAAAATGCAATTCCGACATTTAGGATCTTCTAAACAAATATCATCATCAAATACCATTTTTTGTATATTAGCTATTTCTCCCAAAGATAATTCCATAAAAGATTGACATGGATAGCATACTCCATTTACGTCATATGCCTTCATTTGTTTTCCAGCTCCGCACCATCTTATTGGTTCATCACTTTCATAACAAATATACTCAATATTAACATTCAATATTTCAGCTATTGGAATATCTGGATTTTTTACATAATAATCTGCCAATTTTTTTAGTTGTACCTCTAAAATTGGTAAATCTACTTTCATATCCCAATTAATTCCAAAAGCAAAACTTCCAGAACATAGATAGCCTAAGCTTTGAATAAACATTATTCCATCCGCAAGATTAGGTAATGTCTCACGGGATACAGTCATTTTTATATCCTGATTTGGCCAACATTTTTTAAAAAACGCTATATCTATATCATCGAAGGAATTACTTCTATTGATATCATGCATTTCTTTAGTTCCATCTAGACTTAAGCCAACGCAAAACGATTCTTTATGTTCTTCAAGCCATTTTTGTATTTTTCCATGAACTAAAGTTCCGTTTGATGTTGCAAAACAAATTCTTCTATGTGAAGTTTGAATTGAAATTGCATAGTCATGAATTTTTTTAAGCAATTCAAATTCTAAGAATGGTTCTCCACCAAATAAATCAATTTCGATAACTTCGAAACCATCATTTAATGAAAACTCATAATCCAAAATTTTCTTTGCTGTCTCAAAACTCATAGTTCTACTTGTTTTATTATGCTCGTAACAGTATGTGCAGTTTAAATTACACCGTTCTGTTATTGTAAGCATAATAATTTTTCTTTTTTCAGCCTCTGTCGTTATTGACATTGTTAAAACTCCTTTCAAAATTGAATTGGAATAATTATACAATTTTTACCATTATTTGTCAATATTTTTTCTTTCTTTTTTAGGGTTTTGTAAAGAAAAGACGCCAAGGATAACCCCTAGCGTCTAGATATGATTATTTCTCTAATAATTCTTGAATGTAATTTACCTTTTCTGCTACTTTTATTGTAGTTCCATCTTTTAATACTATATTAGTAACAGTATTGCTAAGATTAGATTTTCCTAAGACATCTTCTAAATAGTCTAACTCAGCTTTCTGAAGTCCCTCACATCCAACTAATAGATTACTACTTTCATCCACTTTTTCTATCTGGTCAACCTCTATATATTTATCTTCTCCTAAACAGAAAAAACCATATTTGTCGTACTCAATGGGATGAACTTGTATATTCTTCATATCATTATTCCTTTCTGCAATTCTGCATGATGTCATAATATTTAAGCCATGTCAAACTAGAAACTGACCTTGATTTTACTCTAGCTTGCTTTCCCAAAAGAAAGGATTATGCAAAAAATTATGCTAATTAATTATATCATAAATTATGTTAATATGCAAATAAAATTAAAAATTTCAGGACGGTCCCAAAAACTTTCAATAGAATGAAACCTTTTAAGTACATTCATTAGAAATTTCTTTATCTAAATATATTGAGTAAATATATACCGCTTCCACCTTTCTATTTAATGCCTTTTCTAATGCCCTTTTATAAATATTTAATTGTCCTTCATATTTATCTCTTAATTCCTGTTCATTACCCTCTTCGACATAATCTGTTTTATAATCTACTAATATAAGTTCATCATTTTTATTTATATAATATAAATCTATAATTCCTTGAACTAATATTTTTTCATCTGTTTCATCTTTATATACTTCATTTGAAGATATATAAAGATAAAAAGGTTCTTCTTTATGTACTTCTTTTGCACATTGTATTTGACTATAAAGTTTAGATTTAGTAAATTTTAATATTTTTCCTATTTCTATATATTTAGATTCGTTTTCAGTTATTATATTTGTATCTATAAGTTTTTGTATTAATTCTTTTATAGTCTCTTCATTATATTCTTTGTCAAAATCCAATTTTTGCATTATCAAATGTATCAACGTTCCGATTTCTGCTTTATTTAACTTCTTCTGTTCAATTAAGAATTTTGGAGTTTCTGTCATATCTATAATTTCTTTTTTAGTTCCCTTTGAAATACCAGTTACAGATGCTTTTCCTTCAATTTTTGTTGCCTTTATATATGGATATTTCCAACTTAAAGTTTTATCTACTTCCTCAAACAACCTTTCATCTTTTTTGTTCCAATTTTCAAGATTATTTCTTATTTCTTCATTTTCTTTTAAATCTGTTTCTTCTTTTATTTTATTCTTATTTAAATAATTTACTTCTAAGATATCTCTTAATCTTTCTTTATTATTAATATATACTAATTCTAACCAATCTAAATATGACTTTGCTTTTCTTATATTTACTGTATTTATTTTACTATTTTGCATAGTAATATTTTCTTTTTCTATAATTGATTTTTTTATATTTTTATCGCACCCTGTTATTATTAGTTTTTCTTTAGATCGTGTAAGTGCCACATATAGAAGTCTCATTTCTTCTGATAATATCTCATTCAAACTCTTTATTCTAATTGCTTCTTTTGCAAGTGTGTTGTATTCAATCCTTCTTTCATAATTTATATATTTTGGACCAAATCCCATATCTTGATGTAATAATATACTTTGATTTAAGTCCTGCAAATTAAACATTTTTCCTGTTCCACATAAAAATACAACTGGAAATTCAAGTCCTTTACTTTTATGAATACTCATTATTCTAATTACATTTTCATTTTCACCAATTATTTTTGCAGCTCCTACATCTCCCGATGATTTACTTATTTTATCTATATAATTTATAAAATTATATAATCCTTTAAAGCTTGCTTTTTCGTAATCTTTTGCTTTTTCAAATAATAATTTTAGATTAGCTGTTTTTAGTTTTCCATTAGGACTACTATTTACAAAATCATAATAATTTGTACTTTCATATATATACCATATAAATTCGTCTAAGCCTAAATATTCTTGCTTTTTTTGCCATTCATCTAACACTTTTAAAAAATTAATTACTTTTTCTTTTAGATTACTTTCTTCTCCATTGTTTTTAATTTCTTCTAATGCTTCATAGTAACTTGTGTTTTTAGATGCAAGCCTTATTTCAACTAATTCATTGTCTGTAAATCCACCGATTTCAGATCTTAAAACAGCTACCAGTGGAATATCTGAATTCGGATTATCTATAATTTTAAGTACAGATAAAATTATTTGTATTTCTTCTGTTTCAAAATAGCTTGCAGAAGAATCACTAAAAACTGGTAATTCTAATTTGCTAAGTTCATTCTCATAAACTTGTGCAACATTAGATGTAGTTCTAAGTAATATTACAATATCTCTATATGTTACTTTTCTATATCCTTCTTTTTTATCATAAACATATAAATTGCTGTTTAATAATTTCTTTATTCTATTTGCTACAAACTTTGCTTCTATCTCACTTTTCTCTAAAATAATTTCCTCTGTCTTAACTTCTTCCTCATCTTCTGCCATATCTATAATATCCAATTCTACTTTTTCTGAATTTAATACTCTTTTATTTGAATCCTCAAAGTTTGCTCCATAATTCAAATATTCTTTTTCATTATATTCAATATCTCCAAGTTTTTTACTCATAATGTCTTCGAAAACTATATTTGTAATATCTAATATGTTTTTTCTACTCCTAAAATTTTTAAAAAGCTGTATCTTAGTATTATCTTTACACTCTTTATCATCATCTTCTGCTAAAATATATTTATCGTATTTTTCTAAAAATAGTTCTGGTCTTGCTTGTCTAAATTTATATATGCTTTGTTTTACATCTCCAACCATAAATATATTATTACCATTAGATATAGTAGTTAATATGTACTCTTGTACTAAATTGCTATCTTGATATTCATCTATTGCAATTTCCACAAATTTATCTTTATAGTTTTCAGCAATATCTGTTGGAGCATATTTACCTTCTTCATCTTTTTTTACTAGTATTTCTAAAGCATAATGCTCAATATCACTAAAGTCTATAATATTTTTATCTTTTTTATTGTCTCGATACTTATTAGAAAATTCTAATATTACATTTTCTAAAGTTTTTAATATATTGTACATTTCATAAATGTCTTTATTTGCTTCATTTGATGAATATATAAAAATTTTATTGATTAAATCTTTTATCCTTCCTTTAACAACATCTCTTATTCCTTTGCATTCTTCCTTTAATTCACAATCTGTTTTAGGTTGTCTTGGCCATGTTTCAAATTTTATATTATTTAGGTTAGTATATATATCATTCCAGCTTTTAGAGGTTTTAATTAGATTTTTTAAATTTTGTATATCATTTAATATTGTAGCATAATATCTCTCTAAATCTATTTCCCTTTCAAGTTTTTGAGATAACACTTCTAAATCATTTATACATGATTTAATCTCGTCAAAAGAATATTCAACTAATATCTTTCCCCATGATGTTTCAGAAAAATCTTGTTCTAATTTATTTTTTAAATTGAATTTTTCTGTACTTTCTCTTATCCATTCTTTTGGAAATGGCATACTTTGAGAATAGTTGTATATTTTTAAAACTAGTTCCCTTAGAGAATCATCATCTCTATAGCCACTATAGAGATTAACAAGATTTATAAATTCCTTATCATTTTTTTCATATAAATTTTCAAATACTTCCTCTAAGGTTTCTTGTTTTAGTAATTCTATTTCTGATATATCACCAATTCTAAAATTAGATGATATTCCTATTTCATAAAAATAGTTCTTAATAACTTCTAAACAGAAAGAATGTATTGTTGAAATATTTGCTTTATTCAATAGTAAAATTTGCCTTTGCAAATGTGTATTATTAGGGTTTTCATCAATTTTTGCATATATTGCTTCTAATATTCTTTGTCTCATTTCAGATGCTGCTGCATTTGTAAATGTTACTATTAATAGCTTATCTATATCAATTTTTTCATTTATTATTTTATTTACTATTCTTTCAACAAGCACAGTAGTCTTACCACTTCCGTGCTGCTGCTGCAACTAATATATTTTTTCCCTTTTTATTTATTGCTTGCAATTGATTACTTGTCCAATTAGTAGGCATTTTATTTTTCCTCCTCAGTTTTATAAATAATATCACATATCAACATTTTTATCTAGTATTATATTACTACTATAATCAATAACTTTTTAACAAAACTTTTCGACATTTTTCGTAGTTTATTTCATGTATTTAAAAACACCGCTCAAATGCGGTGCTTTAGGATTAATTATTTATTTTCTCTTCCAACCAATTTTCTAATTCATCTATTTTTATTCTTACTTGCTCCATTGTGTCTCTATCTCTTATTGTAACTGAATCATCATTTTCTGTTTCAAAGTCTACTGTTATACAATATGGAGTTCCAATCTCATCTTCTCTTCTATATCTTTTTCCTATACTTCCTGCCTCATCATACTCACACATAAATTTTTTAGAAATTTTATCAAATACTTCTGTTGCTTTACCACTTAGCTTTTTAGAAAGTGGAAGTACCGCTGCTTTATATGGAGCAATACTTGGATGAAGGTGCAAAACAGTTCTTATATCACCTTCTGCAATTTCCTGTTCTTCGTAAGCATCACATAAAACAGTCAAGAATATTCTATCTACACCAACTGCTGGTTCTACACAATATGGTACATATTTTTCATTTGTTTCTGGGTCTAAATATGTTAAATCAACTTTTGATGCTTTCATATGTCTTGATAAATCATAATCTGTTCTGTCTGCAATTCCCCAAAGTTCTCCCCATCCAAATGGGAATAAATATTCTATATCTGTTGTTCCTTTACTATAGAAAGAAAGCTCTTCTTTTGAATGTTCTCTCATTCTTAAATTTTCTTCTTTTATTCCTATTCCTATCAACCAATTCTTGCAAAATTCTTTCCAATATTCATACCATTCTAAATCTGTACCTGGCTTGCAGAAAAATTCTAATTCCATTTGTTCAAATTCTCTTGTTCTAAATATAAAGTTACCTGGAGTTATTTCATTTCTAAATGAACGTCCCATTTGTCCTATTCCCATTGGAAGTTTTCTTCTTGTTGTTCTTTGTACATTTTTGAAGTTTACAAACATTCCGCTGAGCTGTTTCTGGTCTTAAATATACCTCTGATTTAGCATCTTCTGTTACTCCCATAAATGTTTTAAACATCAAGTTAAACTTTCTTATCTCCGTAAAATTTGTCTTTCCACAATTAGGACATTCTATGTTATTTTCATTAATATATTTAACTAATTGTTCATTTGTCCATCCATCTAATCCAGAAATGTCTTTTCCCTGTTTAAATCCCCATTCTTGTATTAATTTATCTGCTCTATGTCTTGTTTTACAATTTTTACAATCTATAAGTGGATCACTAAAACCACCAACATGTCCTGTTGTTACCCATACTTCTGGATTCATTATTATAGCTGCATCTATACCTACATTGTATTTAGATTCTTTTATGAATTTTTTCCACCAAATATCTTTTATGTTTTTTTTCATTTCAGCACCTATTGGTCCATAATCCCACGAGTTTGCAAGTCCTCCATATATTTCTGAACCTGGATATATAAATCCTCTATTTTTACAAAGTGACACTATTTTATCCATTGATTTATCTGTCATTTTTCTTCCCCCTTTATTTATAATACTACTTATCTTTTTTATTGGTTTTCATATAAAATAAAAACAAGATTATATTCCCATCCCTATTAATCATGGTGTTATTTTCTTTTTTGCAATATTAATTTATCAAAATAAGTTTTAAAAGTCAATCTTATTAATATTAAAAATATAATTTGATATATTTGTTACAATTTTATTTCAAAACAATAACGTTAATATTACATTTTTTATATTTATGTAACTCTTTTGTAACATTTTATTTACATTTTTACATCGTTGTGGATATTGTGGATAACTTTGTGAATAAGGTTTATATTAGACTTTAAAAGATATAACTTATTAACATACAAAACACTTATTCTATATATTATAATACTTTTACAATTATTTACAATAGTTATGTGTACAGTATATTTGTTTGTTTTTAATCTTATATGCCATTCATTTCAAACTTTCCATCGTTTTTGTTTGTTAGTAAAAAAAATAATGAGTATATTTTTATACTCATTCGTCAGATATATTGTTGTTTGCGTGAGGGGAATTCTAGGGGATGTCCCCAGAATTCTCCGAACATGAAACAAATTACAATTTATGTATTATTTAATTACTAAAAATATTATTGCACAAATTATTTCAACAATTAATATTGCTGGAAATCCTATTACAAATCTAGGTTTTTGTGTTTTATGTCTAAATGTATACATTCCTGCAATTCCACCAATTCCACCACCTAATAGAACTAGTGTGAATAGTGTAGATTCCTTTGTTCTCCACTTTCCCCATTTTGCTCTTTTCTTATCTATATACATTGCCAAAAAACTTGCTAAATTAATTATTAATAAATATATTAAAATATTTTTTATAGTAAACAAATTTTCCATTTTTCCCTCCAATGATACATTTTTTTAGTATGAAAATATTGCTATTAATGTTTTAGGATTTTATTTTGTACATATATTTAATAAATATTATAAGATATAGAAAAGCTATCATAAATCCACCTATTACATCTGTAGCATAATGAACCCCTAAATAGATTCTACTTATACCTATAGAAAGTATTAAAAAGCTTAAAAATACTATAGATGAGTATTTTACTTTTTTATTTTTTATATTTATAAAAATTAAATATATTAAGAAACCATAAAATCCCATTGATACCATAGCATGTCCACTAGGAAAACTATATCCATTTTCTATTACTAATCTTAATACATTAGGCCTTGGTCTTGCTATAATTAATTTCAATATTCTATTTAATAAAAAAACTATCACAAGATTTAAAGCCACATATTTTGCATTTTTTTTATTTTTTAATATTAGCATAAGCCCTACTGTTAAAGTTATTAGGGTTAATGCTGAACCTAAGTAGGATATAAACATCATTAAAGCGGTCGTCTTTGAAGTCATTAAAGTTATTATTAAATTGTATAAATTATAATCTATTAAATTAATTATATTCATTTACTAGCTACCTCATTTAGTTTTTAATGTATTGTACAAACCTCAAGTGGAATATTTTTTGGCTTATAATAATAAGAATGTGTTTGCCATAAATCACCATTTCCTATATATTCTCCTCTTCCATATACACTTCTTGTACTTGGGCAATTAGGATTTGCAAGTAAACCGCTTTGTGTGCATACCTTTGCATAAGAATGATATGGGCATGTTTGTATAGGTTCAGTTCCCTTTACAAAATATTCTGTATATGATGTTCCATATCTTCTGCAATAACTTGATGCTAAAAATCCAGATTTTTTGCACACTTCTACTTCTACTATATTTTCTGGTTTTGTTTCATGAAAAGTTTTTTGTTCTAGCCCACTATGAACTGCTCTCATTACTCCTGTCCATATTTGTCCTGCTGGATTAGTTGCCCATCCTGTTATAGTTGCATTATTATCGTATCCATACCATACAGTAGCTGTATAATATGGGGTAAATCCACAAAACCATCTATCATAATCATTATTTGTTGTTCCTGTTTTTGCACCTACACTCATTCCCTCTATTGTACAAGTTGTAGATGTTCCTGTTTTTACTGGCTGTGTTAAAATTTCTTTCACAACATATGCAGCTTCTTTTGACATTACTTGAGTTTTGCTTTGGTCTGCTTCTAAAACGATATTACCTTGTGAATCTACTACTTTTGTATAAAATGTTGGTTTTATATATACTCCATCATTTGCAATTGCAGCATATGCTCCTGCCATTTGAAGAGGAGTTACTCCATATGTTAATCCTCCAAGTGCTAATGGAAGTACATTATCATTTACTTCATCTATAGAAGTTATACCTACACTTTTTAAAAATTTAATTGATTCTCCAGGTGTGAGTAAGCACATTGCTTTAACCATTGGTATGTTTTGAGAATACGCTATTGCATCTCTTACTGTTATTAATCCTTTATATGTATATCCATAATTTTTAGGGTTATATGTGCCACTATTAAAACTTGTAGGGTTATCATCAAAAACAGTTGCTGCTGTAATTATCCCTTTATCAATTGCTGGAGCAAGAACAGATAATGGTTTCATAGAAGACCCCGTTTGTCTTGCCCCATCTGTTGCTATGTTAAATCCGAATGCATCTGTTTTTTCATCAAACCTATTACATATTGCAAGAACATATCCCGTTTTATGGTCTAATAACACCATAGAAGCTTGTGACTGTTGTAAATTTCCATATTTGTCATATGCTGTTCTTCTGTATTTTTCTTGATTAAATTCCTCTTGCATTTTAGCTTGTATTTTAGGATCTTGTGTTGTATATATTGTAAAACCACCACTTGATAAATATAATTTTGCTTGTTCATATGTCCAATCATGTAATTCTTGAAGCTTAGCTATTATTTGATTTATTGCTGCATCTGTATGATATGAAAATACAGTTTGTGGGAATGCCCCTTGCTTAAACTTTAATCCTTGTTTTACTTCATTTAATGCCTGTGTATATTCTTCTTCTGTATTTATATTACCTAATTCATGCATTTTATCTAAAACTATTATTGTTCTAGTTTTTATATTTTCTAATACTTGTTCATTATTTTCTACAAATGGATTATATGAATTTGGTGAATGATTTATACCAGCTAAAAAAGCACATTCTGCTAAACTCAAATTTTTTGCATCTTTGCTAAAGTAATAATTTGAGCCTTTTTGTACTCCATATACTGTATCCCCTAAAAAAATTAAGTTTAAATATAATTCTAAAATTTCTTCCTTTGACATTTCCTGCTCAACATAGTAGGCCCTTGCCATTTCTCTTACTTTTCTTTGCCATGTATCTTCTTTTTCTTGTGTTAGATTTTTAACTAATTGTTGTGTTATCGTACTTCCACCAAATGGAGAATTACCTTTGTTTGCAATATATGTATATGTAGCTTTCAAAGTCCTTTTTATATCAATACCTCTATGTTCATAAAATCTTTCATCTTCTATTGATATAAATGCTTTTGGTAAATATTCAGGCATTTCACTTAGTGGTATACTCTCTCTATTTTCATTTCCGTTTAAAACTCCTAAAGTATTTGATTCCATGTCTTTTATTACTGAATTTTCATTTTTTATTGCTAAATCATTTTTACTTAGTTTAGCATCTTTAGTTATATTGTATATTTTATACGCTACATAACCACCAGCCATAAGTGTAACAATGAACAAGATTAAAATAGTAATAAAAAAAAACTTCATTATTTTTCTTAATATAGGATGTTTTTTAGGCTTTTTATTTTTCCCTTTTATTTGATATGTGTGCGGTTCAATTGATTGTATTTTTCCATTTTCTGTTATATACATTAAATTTCCTCCAAATTATCTCTTTATATTATATTACATTAAATATACATTTTTCAATAAAAGATTACAAAAAAGCAGGAATAATTTTTTATTATTCCTGCTTTTAGTTTGATTTCATTTATTTTAAATATATATTTGGGTCTACATTTACATTGTCTTTTATTATCTCAAAATGCAAGTGTGGCTCATCAACTATTTCAAATGAAGCAGAATTTCCTACTGTTCCTATACTTTGTCCTTTTTTTACAGTTTCTCCTTCTGTTACAAATTCTGTTGTAAGAAGATTTGAATATACTGATTCATATCCATTTACATGTTCAATTACTATTGTTAATCCATATCTAGGATCATTTTTTATTGATTTTATTGTCCCTGCTTCTGATGCTTTAACAACAGCTGTTCTTTCGGCTTTTATATCTATTCCTAAGTGTGTTATCCATTCTTCTAAAGTGTCAGAATATATTAAAGAATCTTTGGCAAATCCTCTCATACTCTCTCCTTTTACAGGCATAGTAAATTCTGGATCTTTTACCTTTTCTACTGACTTAGTATTTGTTGTCTCTTTTGTTTTAGTAATTTTAGTACTTTTTACTTCATTTGTTGAATTCTCAGTTTTAGTATTATTACTTTCTTCATTTTTTTCTTCTATATCATTTATTGCTTCTTCTATACTTTTCCCAATATCACTACTCGCTTCTTCTATATAACTATTAGTGTTATTTAAATAATCATCTGTATTTGGAACTAAATCTGCTATTTTTTCTGTTGTTAATGAACTGTAACTAGAATTTTTTAATTTATTGTTATAAATAATTAGAGTTACAACAAATGTAATAAGTATTATTAATACTACTCCTCCTGATAAAAATACTAAATGCTTAAAATTGTTATTATTAACTTTTTCTCTTCTTCCTCTTCTCATAAGTGCCTCCTTATTTTTTCTTTAGTAAAATTATTTCCTTTTTTTTGAAATTTATTCATAAAAAACTTAAGGTGAAAAATTTATTTTTTACACTATATTCATAATTTCAACACCTGTATAATAATGCTTCACAATTTCCTCATAATTCTTGCCTTGTTTTGCCATATTATCTGCTCCTGTCTGACTCATTCCAACTCCATGACCATATCCTATTACATTAAACTTTATATTATTGTCTTCAATGTTTATTTTAAATCTTGCAGACTTTAGTCCAAATATATTTCTTACTTCCACTCCAGATAAACTTAAATTTCCTATTTTTACTGTTTTTATTCTATCTCCTTCTGTATATTCTAAAATTTGTATTTGATTATTCTTATTAAAATCTATTTCAAAATTGCTATGATATTCTTTTATTTTAGATGTAAATTCTTCTTTTGATAGTGATAGTTCTGAACTGTATTGAGCATATGCATCTTCACCTGAGGTTTTAACAGCTTGTAAGTATGGATAATTCGTTCCTCCCCATACACTACTTGCGGTATCAGTAGTTCCTCCGCTATTAGAGTGAAAAAATGCATTTATTGGTTTTCCCTCATATGTTATTATTTTTCCTTTCGTACTATTTACTGCATTTTCTATTTTTGTCCAATTACTATCTCTTTCTTCTTTGTTCCACCTATTAAGTCTATCTTCTTTACTAATCCATGCTTGACAACAATTTGAATTGTCACAGATATCTGCATTCTCATGTTTACTTCCATTTATAATTTTATAAATTGTATATGTCCTTGCAACTAGGCTTTGAGCTTTTAACGCCTCTTCTTCAAAATTTGCTGGCATTTCACTAGATACAACTCCTAATAAGTATGTATCTAAATCAATTTCTTCTACTTCCCCTGTAGAACTATGTAAAAGTTTTATTTTATTATATTTTCCATAATCATACGGTTCTATATTCTCCTCAAGTTCTTCTTTTTTTAATGTTTTTATTTCTTTCCTTTTAGTAAATAAAATAGGTATTAAAAAACATAATAATACCAAACATAATATGTATATAAATATTTTTTTCATTTTGACACCAAACTTTCCTACTTTATAAAAAAGGGGATTGTCCCCTTTTTCTCATTTTTCTCTATTTATATATATTCTATTATTAAAAATATTATCCTTTGGTGAAATTTAGGAGGTTTTGTCCAAATATAAGACGCACAGAAAAAAACACTCTTTGCTAGAGTGTTTTTATATAAATTAATTTTAACTAATTCCGTATTTCTTTTTAAATTTATCAGCTCTTCCACCTGTAGTATCTTTTCTTAAGTTACCTGTCCAATATGGATGGCATTTAGAGCATACATCTACTTTTAAATCTTTTTTCGTAGATCCCACTTCTAATACGTTACCACAAGCACATGTAATTGTTGTTGTATTATATTCTGGTTGTATATCTTTTTTCATTATGTATTCACCTCTTCCTTCGCTAATTAAAAACTTTTTTTATTCTAACATACTTTTTTACATTTTGCAAATTTATTTTAAAAATATATTCAAAATTCAATTATTATATTTAGTTATTGATTGTATTTGTTGTTTTACACCATTTATTGCATCATTAAAAGATATTTTATTTACTAATTTAAAAATTATATTCCATAAACAAGCTATAATTAAAATTATTAAACCTATTTTTTTCCATGTTTTAGCTAACATATTTTTCTCCTAAAAAATAAACTTACATAATTAATTATACTATATTTTTTAATTTTGTCAATATTTATAGATATTTTTGGTTATACTAAAAGTATTCAAAATTTCTGTTGAGACATATATATGAAATTACAATTTAATTTAACTAAATTATGGAGGCTAAAATGAAAAAATTTTTAATGATATTAATTGCTTTAAGTTTTTGTTTAAGTGGTTGTAATAATCAAAGAAATGAAAACACAAATAACCAAGAAAATACGTACAATTATAATACATCAAGAACATCTGCTTTAAATAATACTACTAATACTGTTAATGATTCTAATAATACTAATAATGTAGATAATATTAATACTAAAAGTACTGAGTCCAAAATTTCATCCTTTTCTACAAAAATATATACTCCAAATGATACGGCAAGGCAAAATAATATACAAGTTACTTGTTCTGAATTAAATGGAACTGTAGTTAAATCACGGAGAAACTTTTTCTTTTTGTAATACTGTAGGAAAAGCTACTCCTGAAAGAGGTTACCAAAAGGCAGATATTTTTGACAAGGATGGTAATAAAGTAAAAGGTTATGGCGGTGGCAATTGTCAAATAAGTAGTACTTTATATAACGCAGTATTAGCACTTCCTAACATTAGTATTGTAGAAAGACACGAACATAGTAAAAAAGTATATTATGTTCCTGATGGAAAAGATGCAGCTGTAGCTTATGGTAGTATAGATTTTAAATTTAGAAATAATTATGATTATGATATAAAAATTTATTCTTCAGCAGATAATAATAATATATATGTAAATATTTTTAAACTTTAATTTTATATTCTAAATATTCTCCTAAATGCATAAGTATTTACTAATACTTATATTTTAGGAGGTTTCTATATGCTTTTTAGAAAATTAAAAACTCTAATATATATTATTTTATTTATACTAATTCTAAATCTGATGCTTCCGCTTTATGCATATTCCATTGATGAAGATAATATTTATGTTTGGTCTAATAACTCTTCTTCTGTTTCAACTTCTAATATAGCTAATGTAGAAGATGAAAATGAGAATAATAATAACCAAGAAAATTCTCGGTAATTTTTTAGGAATCACATCTGGAAGTGCTATATTGATGGATCAAAAAACTGGTTCTATTTTATATGAATATAATTCTCATGAACAATTAAGACCTGCTAGTGTTACCAAAGTAATGACTATTCTTTTAATTATGGAGGCTATTGATAATGGAATTATTGGTTTAGATGATAATGTTCCTTGTTCTGAAAAAGCAAGTTCAATGGGTGGGTCTCAAATTTGGCTTGATACAACAGAAACACTTACAGTTCATGAAATGTTAAAAGCTATTTGTGTTGTTTCAGCAAATGATTGTGCAATGGCTATGGCAGAATATATTTCTGGAAGTGAAGAATCATTTGTAGAACAAATGAATATAAGAGCTAAAGAGCTCGGAATGAATGATACTTGTTTTAAGAATTGCCATGGTATTGATGAAGATGGCCATGTAACTTCTAGTTACGATATTGCTTTAATGTCAAGAGAACTTATGACTAAACATCCAAAGATTACTGAATACACTACTATTTGGATGGATAGCTTAAGAAATGGTGAATCTGAACTTGTAAATACAAATAAGCTCATAAGAAATTATGAAGGTGCAACTGGTCTTAAAACAGGTTCTACATCTACTGCTCTTTTTAATTTATCTGCAACTGCAACCAGAAATAACCTTTCTTTAATTGCAGTAATTATGAGAGGAGAAAGTTCAGCTATTCGCTTTTCAGAAGCACAAAAACTTCTTGATTATGGATTTAGTAATTTTGAATATGTGGAATGCTCAAAAAAAGATGATATAGTAAAAACAATAAATGTAGATAAAGGAATATTTAGTACTGTAGATGCTATTTTAGAATCTGATAGTGGCTGTTTAATTCCAAAAGGAAAATCTAAAACAATAACTTCAAATATAATATTAGGCGATACTATATCTGCTCCAATTACTAAAGGTCAAAAATTAGGTGAAATAATTTATTCTGTTGATGATAAAGAAATATCAAAGGTTAATATTGTGGCAAAAGAAGATGTAAAAAAAATGAACTTAGCAAATATGTCTGCTAGAGTCATTGAAAACTGGTTTACTTTGCTACGATAAATTGTTGTTTGTTGAATTAAATTAATTTTTATATCCGTAGGGGCAGATTCCATATCTGCCCGCGAATTATTTATTGTTTTTCGGGCGGAAATTGATTCCGCCCCTACACATTTGCAATAAATTTAACAAAATAAATTACAATTTAATTAATCATCTTGATCATTAGTTTCATTATATTCAAATTCGTAAGTATAATCCTCTTTATTGTCTTTTTCATTGTATTGCTTTTTATTATTTTCTTTATTAATATTTGAATTTTCTTCTTTATCAGGATAGCATTTTACTTTTATTTTGGCATCTTTCTTTACAATTTGACCCATTTTTTCAAATAAATCCGGAACATAATCTAACAATCTATCTATTGCGGATGAGTGATTAACTGGAAGTAGTTTTACATTTTCTTCTTGTACTACTATAAATGCAACTGGATTTATACTTACTCCTGCTCCACTTCCTCCTCCAAATGGTAATTTGTATTGAACCATTTCTTCTTTTTCTTTTTTGTTATATTCATCTATAGTTTCTTCGTTAAATTCACTGCCACCCGCAGCAAATCCAAAGCATACTTTTGAAATTGGTATTATAACAATTTTATTTCTTGTTTCTATTGGATCTCCTATAATTGTGTTTACATCAACCATATCTTGAATACTAGTCATGGCTGCAGACATAAGCCCTTCTATTGGATGTTCTTTCATCATATTCTACACTCCTTTTCTTTACTAATATATATATTATATTCATAATATGTACAATTTTTAAATCAATTATACAATTTAGTTTAACTTTAAGTATTGGTTTATATTCATATATAGGGGTTATTATATAACGATATTTATTTGTGCAATATTTCGTAGCAGTTTTTGCCATAATTATTGAAATAAGAGATGCTATCAATGCAACACTAAATGATGTTATTATATTATCTAATACAGATATCTTCATATCTAAATCTAATTGTTTCAGTTTTATATTTAACTCTTTTAAATTATTAATATTAAATATTTCTTTTTTATTTTTCAATATAATTTCTTTTATATTATTTACTTTATTTAATTTCTGTAACATTTTGCTTTTAAATAACTTTGAATTTTTTATCTTAATTATTTTTTCTCTATCTATTTTAACTTTTAACCATGGAATTTTATCAAATAATTTTAATCTTATATAAAACAAATATTTTTTTAATTTTTTATGTTTTTTATTATTGCTATCAAAATATAATTTATTAATTTCTATTTCTAAATTTGATAAGCATAGCATCAAAAAAACAAGTGATATTAAAAATAATATTATCAAAACTATAAAAAACACTATCATAATTTTCTCCTATAATTTTAACAATATTATTCCCATAATTTGTAATATATATTCAAATGCAAAATAAAAAAGCAAGGCTAATTTCTTGCTTTTTCTACTGTAATATCACCAAATATTTTTTCTTGCTCTGCTTTTACTTTGTTTCTCCTTGTTAATTCAAGAAGTCCAGTAAAGGCTGTTACAGTTTCTAGTTTTGTATACTTTTTTGTTTTGCATAATTTATTAAATATGAATTTTGGTTTTTTCATTAATTCTCTAAATATATCCTTTACTTTACTTGTTACTGTAACAGTTTCTGTTATTGCAATTTTTTCAATATTATCGGCATTTGTATTTATTTTTTCTTTATTCCTATTCAATAAATTCTTATACTGCTCTTCTAATAAATTAATTGAATAACTTTCTTCTAACTTCCTATTTGGAAGTTCTATTTTATCCGGCATTTTATATACTCTTTTAGAATATATATCAAATTGTTCTTTTAACTTTTTTGATATTTCTTTATATTTTTTGTACTCAATAATTCTATGTATTAATTCCTCTTCTGTAAGTTCGCCCTCATCTTCTACTTGGTTAGGGAGTAAACTTTTAGACTTTATAAATAGCAAGGTTGATGCCATTAAAACAAATTCACTTGTAACATCTAAATTTAGTTCTTTCATTGCATTAATATATTCAATATATTGGTCTGTTATTTTACTTATATTTACTTCATGTATATCCATTTTATTTTTATCAACTAAATGGCATAATAAATCAAGTGGTCCTTCAAAATTGTCTAATCTGATTTCATATTTATTTGTCTCCAACGTTAGAATGTTATTCATTTTTTACTCCTCTATTTCTTGCATAACTATCTCAAGGCTATCCTCCATATACCTTTTTTTTCTTAGGTAATTCAAAATTTCTTCTTTTTCTTGAGAATTTATTTTTTTCATTATAATATTCTTAGCAGATTTTATTTCGTAATCTAATAATATTTCTTTATTAGAATAAATATAGCTATCAACTAAAGCCTTTTTTATTCCTTTAGAAATCAGTTTATACTCTAATTCTTTTATTGATAAATTCCTTAAATTCATGTACTCTTTCACAGCTTTTTTTATGTATTCCTCATCATCTATATAGTTCAATTCCTTTAATTCGTCAATAACATCATTTAAAAGTTCTCCCTCATCTGCTATAAATTTTTGTCTAACTTCAGCTTCTGTTCTTTTTTTAAATAATATATATTTTAATACTTTTGTTTTAAGTTTGTCAAATTCTTCTATATATTCCATTTAACATCTCCAAATGTTTTAAATTCAAAGTGTAATAGATAAATTATTGTTTGTAGGGATAATTTATAATCTATTCATCTATTACTTGATTGTCTTTATCTGTTTCATTATCTCCTAAACTTTTTTCAAATGCTTCTTCAAAATTATCTCTTACTTTCTTCTCCACTTCTTGCATTATCTCTGGATTGTCCTTTAAGTATTGTTTTGCATTTTCTCTACCTTGTCCTATTTTTTCTCCGTTATAGCTAAACCAAGATCCACTTTTTTCAATAATATCTAAATTAACTGCCATATCTAATATATTACCTTCTTTTGATATTCCTTTTCCATATACAATATCAAATTCTGCTTCTCTAAATGGTGGAGCTACTTTATTTTTTATTACTTTTACTCTTGCTCTATTTCCTATTACTTCTCCATCTTGCTTTATATTTTCTATCTTTCTTATGTCTAATCTTACAGATGCATAAAACTTTAATGCTCGACCTCCTGTTGTAGTTTCAGGATTTCCAAACATAATACCAATTTTTTCTCTTAATTGGTTAATAAATATTATAACTGTTTTAGTTTTATTAATTGCACCTGCTAGTTTTCTTAATGCCTGTGACATAAGTCTTGCTTGAAGACCCATATGTGAGTCTCCCATATCTCCGTCTATTTCTGCTTTTGGCACTAGTGCCGCAACTGAATCTACAACTATTACATCTAGTGCACCACTTCTAACTAAACTTTCTGTTATTTCTAATGCTTGTTCCCCTGTATCTGGTTGAGATACTATTAAATTATCTATATCAACACCTAAATGTTTTGCATATACTGGATCTAAAGCGTGTTCTGCATCTATAAATGCTGCTTCTCCATTCATTTTTTGTGCTTCTGCTATTATATGAAGTGCAAGTGTTGTTTTACCAGAAGACTCTGGACCAAAAATTTCTATTATTCTTCCTCTTGGGACTCCTCCAATTCCAAGTGCTATATCCAATCCTAATGAACCTGTAGGTATTGCCTCTACATTCATTGCTTTATATTCTCCAAGTTTCATTACTGAACCCTTTCCAAATTGTTTTTCAATTTGTCCTAATGCTATCTCTAATGCTTTTTTCTTTTCTAAATTTTCATCGCTCATTTTTATTCCTCCTATTTTACTGCAATTATTTGCAATCATTCAAACGTATGTTTGTTTATATTATATATGATAATTTCATTTTGTCAAGACTTTTTTAGTTTTATTATTAATATTATTCGACTTTGTACCAATTGTCAAGATTATAATATATATTATACCAATTGCCAGCTAAATCTCCTTTTAAATTTCTATTGGATAATATGAATATGCTATTAAAATACAAACTAATAAATGGTACTTCATCTTTATATATTTCATTAAGTTTTTTATATTTTTCTTTTAATATTTCTTCTTGATTATCAATACTTTTTATCTCATTTAATAGATTATTTAGCTCTTCATTATTAAAATTTGATAAATTATTATCACTAAAATATGTTTCTATATTTGGATTATTAGATACAATATTTCCAGTTAGAATCATATCATAATTTTTATATCTTATATAATTATTGAATTGTGTATTGTTAACAGCTATAACATTTATTTCTATTCCTATTTTTTCTAACTGTTGTTTTATATTCTCTGCAGCTTTGACTCTTCTCTCATTTTCTTTATTAACAAGCAATCTTAATTTTAGTTTTTTTCCATCCTTTCTCCAAATATTATTTTTTAATATCCATCTATTTTCTATTAATATATTTTTTGCTTTATCAATATCATATTCTACTTTGTTATCTAAATTATATAGATAACTACCATAATCTAATGGAAAATTAGATATACAATACTTATTATTATAAATATTATAATTAATTTCATTTTTATCTATTGCACAACTAATTGCTTGTCTTATTTCTCTTTCAGATAATAACGAATTTTTAGTGTTTAAAACTAAATAATCAAATTCTCTATTTGCATATTGATTTACATTGTATCCTATAGTTCCAATATATTCTTCATATTCTATATTATCTGTTACCATCATGTCTATTTCATTTTTTATTAATGCTGAATACAAATCTTTTACTGTATCTTTTAATTTCAAATTTATTTTTATAATTTTTGAATCACTTTTATAATCAAATTTTTCTAATAGAATTTCATTATCTTCTATTTTGCTTATTTTAAATTGTCCTGTTCCTATTAATATAGGAGTTTTTGAATTAAAAGTGTTTTCTTCATATGAATGTTTTGCAAGTATTGGTATACACATCATATATTCAAAGAAATCTACTTTTTCTCTTAAAACTATTTTTATTGTATAATCATCTATTTTTTGCAATTCTTTTACTTTACTTACATTCTCCTTATATATAGAATTAATGCTATTATTTTTCAAGTTATTTAGTGTAAATATAACATCTTCTGCTGTAAATTTTTCTCCATCATGCCAGTTAATATTGTCTTTTAATTTGACTACATAAGTTGTATCATTTATTTTTGAAAATTCTTTTGCTAGTTTATTTTCAATTTCAAAGTTATAACTTATATCAACTAATGGCTCAAATATAAGCTTGTCTATATATTGAATGTCTCGATTATTGCTAAATATTGGATTTATAGTATCATAATTGCTTATTCCTATATTTAATTCTCTAACCATATTAATTTTAAGTTCATTATTTTCTGCAGTATAAACATGACTTTTCTCATCTTTATATAATAGATATATAGATACTCCAATCAATAAAATTACTATTGTAAAAAAAATATATTTAAATACATTTGTTTTCAAAATATATCCTCCTATTAACAAAAAGGAGACCAATATACTACTAGCCCCCTTATTTTACTTATTAAGATATATCCCAAATGTAACAAAATGCCCACTGGGATCTTTTCCTAATAACTACTTTCTTGATTCTATAATTAACTTCATTCCTGTTCTATTTTCTCCTTCTACCTCAACATCTGCAAATGCTGGTATACATACCAAGTCAACACCTGCCGGAGCTACGAACCCCCTAGCTATTGCAACAGCTTTTACTGCTTGATTTAATGCTCCTGCACCAATCGCCTGCATCTCAGCCTTGCTATTTTCCTTAACTAATCCTGCAATTGCTCCTGCTACTGAATTTGGATTTGATTTTGATGAAATCTTTAAAACTTCCATTTTTTGCCTCCTAAAATTATATTTTGTAACTTTATTTTTTGTTTCATTTGTTACTCTATATTTATAATATATTTTATAAATATTGTCTATAATTTTCTGGTAAAAAAAGGAAGTTTTCATCGCATAAAATACTCGTATTTCGCCAAATATTATAATTTTATTCTATCAATTTTTTCTGCTCGACAAGTTTCGCTATTTAGACTTATAATACAACCATTCAGTACAATCTCTTTATCATCGCTAACTTTATATCTTTCTGGAAGTGTTGTTACAAATCTTTTTATAGATGCTTCTACGTCCATTCCTATTACTGACTTTTTAGGTCCTGTCATCCCTATGTCTGTAATGTATGCCGTACCATTCTCTAATATTGTTTCATCTGCTGTTGCAACATGTGTATGTGTTCCAAATACACATGTTGCTTTTCCATCTAAAAAATAACCCATTGCAATTTTTTCAGCTGTTGCTTCTGCATGAAAATCTATAAATATCATATCTACTTCAGATTTTATTTTTTCAATTATACTGTTTGCCATAATAAATGGATTTTCTGATAGAACATTCATACTAGCTCTTCCAATTAAATTAATTACTGCAATTTTCTTTCCCTTACATTTATATATTCCATACCCTTTTCCTACAACATCTTTTGGATAATTTGCTGGTCTTAATAGGTTTTTATTATCAATTATATTAAAAATATCTTTTTTCCCCCATGTATGATTTCCCATTGTTATAACATTTACTCCTGACATTATTAAATCTTTAAAAATTTTTGAAGTTATTCCCATTCCATCGCTACTGTTTTCTCCATTTGCTATAACAAAATCTATTTCTCTTTCTTTTATGATTTTAGGTAATGTTTCCTTAACTTTATTAACACCATTTAGTCCTACTATATCTCCAATTATTAAAACGTTCAATTTCATTCTCTCCTTCTATTCTTTTTTCTGTATTATACTATACTATAAAACTTTAATTTTAGCAACTTATATTTGTTTAGTCGATAATATGAATTATTATTATAAAAAGCCGTCATATCTTAAAATATGACGGCTTTTTAATTATTTTGCATATTCAATTGCTCTTGTTTCTCTAATAACATTTACTTTTATTTGTCCTGGATATTCCATTTCTGATTCTACTTTTTGTGCAACTTCTCTTGCTAGTATTACCATTTGACTATCTGATATTTTATCTGGTTTAACTATAAGTCTTATTTCACGTCCTGCTTGAATTGCAAATGATTTTTCAACTCCTTCAAAAGAATCTGCTATTTCCTCAAGTTTTTCTAATCTCTTAATATATGCCTCCAATGTTTCTCTTCTTGCACCTGGTCTTGATGCCGATATTGCATCAGCTGCTTGAACTAATACTGCTTCTATTGTTTTTGGTTCTACATCTCCATGATGAGCTTCTACAGCATTAATTATTGTTTCGTTTTCTTTATATTTTCTTAAGACATCAACACCTATTTCTACGTGTGTTCCTTCCATATCATGGTCTAGTGCTTTTCCTATATCATGCAATAGTCCTGCACGTCTAGCAATCTTTGGATTTAGTCCTAATTCTTCTGCCATAATTCTTGCAAGATTAGAAACTTCTATTGAATGATTTAAAACATTTTGTCCATAACTTGTTCTGTACTTTAATTTACCAATTAATTTAACTAAATCTGGATGTAATCCGTGTACTCCTGTCTCTAAAACAGCTCTTTCTCCTTCTTGTTTTATTATATTTTCTACTTCTTCTTTTGCCTTTTCAACCATTTCTTCAATTTTAGCTGGATGAATTCTTCCATCTTCAATTAGTTTTTCTAGAGCTATTTTAGCAACTTCTCTTCTTAGTGGATCAAATCCTGATAATATTACTGCCTCTGGTGTATCATCAATTATTAAATCAATACCTGTTAATGTTTCTAATGTTTTAATATTTCTTCCTTCTCTTCCAATAATTCTTCCTTTCATATCGTCATTTGGAAGAGCAACTACTGATACTGTAGTTTCTGATGTATGATCAGCAGCACATTTTGCAATAGCATAACCAATAATTTCTCTTGCGTTTTTATCTGCACTTTCTTTCGCTTTACTTTCAGCTTCTCTTATAATCAAAGCTTTTTCATCAGATAACTTTCTGTCTAACTGTTCTAATAACATTACCTTTGCTTCTTCTTTAGATAATCTTGAAATTTCTTCTAGTTTTTTTGTTTGTTGAGTATAGATTTCTTCTAAATCTTTTTCTCTTTCTTCATTAGCTTGTAATCTTCTTTCTAAATCTTTTTCTTTATGCTCTAAAGTTTCAGAACGTCTTTCCAAATTTTCTTCTTTTTGTATTATTCTCTTTTCTTGTAGTCCTACTTCACTTCTTCTTTCTTTAATCTCTTTATCTAATTCATTTCTTGACTTTAAAATTTCTTCTTTAGCTTTTAATATTTCTTCTTTTTTTGCATTTTCAGCCTCTTTTTGAGCATTTGCAAGTATTCTTGATGCTTCACTTTCTGCTCCTTTTATTTTAGATTCAGCCGTTTTTTTTCTTAATAACATGCCTAATGGCAAACTCACAGCTACTGAGATAAGAAAGGTGACTACTGCTATCAATGTTCCACTCATAAATAATGCACCTCTTTCTATTTAATTTTCAATGTTCAGATTAATATATAACCTATAAATTAATTATTTTAGAATATATTTTAACTTTCTGTACTATTATATTTTACATTGATTATTAAAAACTGTCAAGGTGTAATAAGAATATTGTATTTATAAATTGTTGTTGTGTCAATGATGTGAAACAAAAATATATAAAAATTTAATCTTTATAATTAAATTGCATAATTAATCATT